>NZ_KB903708.1 GCF_000379785.1 Gallibacterium anatis DSM 16844 = F 149
GGTCTTTTGGAACGAGTTGTTCGAGACTTATCATCTCGATTTCATATTGGAGTGAGGGTGTATTTTTGAGCATAGGCATTTCCTTTTTTCGATATGCCTATTAGATCAAACCTCTAGAGGTATGTCTAGAGGTTTGTCAGCAGTCTGACAGCTTTATATCAAAGATATAAAGCTGTTTAAAATCTTTTCTAAAAAATTTTAGTCAATTTAGCAATACTATTTTACTTCTCGAATCATAATTTCGGCTGGGATGGTTTCGCCTTGCCAATAAAGTTCGGCGGCAACGTTTTGTGCCAAATCCAAAAATGCTTTGCTGATTTCATCATCAGGTGCGGCGATTACAGTTGGTTTGCCTTGATCCAAATCCTCGCGTAAACGGATATGTAACGGTAATTGCCCTAACAATTTGATGTTGTAACGTTTAGCAATTTTTTCTGCACCGCCGGTGCCGAAAATCGCTTCGTGATGACCGCAATTTGCACAAATATGAACACTCATATTTTCAACAACGCCCAATACCGGCACCGAAACGCGGTTGAACATCGTGATGCCTTTAATAGCATCCAATAATGCAATATCCTGCGGTGTGGTTACTACAATTGCACCGGTTACCGGAATTTGTTGTGATAATGTCAATTGAATATCACCTGTTCCCGGCGGCATATCGATCACAAGATAATCCAAATCCGTCCACCAGGTTTCATTCAATAATTGGCTCAAAGCACTGCTTGCCATTGGTCCGCGCCAGATAGTTGCACTATCCGCATCCATTAAATAGCCGATTGAGTTAGATTGCAAACCGTGTGCCACAATCGGTGTCATATGTTGATTATCCGGCGAAGTAGGGCGTTGCTCTTCAGCCCCCAACATATAAGGGATGGATGGGCCATAAATATCAGCATCTAAAATACCTACTTTCGCACCTTGTGCTTGTAATGCTAATGCCAAATTAACCGCAGTTGTCGATTTTCCTACTCCACCTTTACCAGAACTCACCGCAATAATGTTTTTCACTCCGTTTACTGCCGGTTGATTGTTAGCTCTTTTTAAAGTGGCAATTTGATAATTAAGATTCCATTCAGTTGATGCAACCTTCGCCAACCGTGCCAACGATTCACTTAATGATGCTTTCAAATCGGCAAAACCGCTGTTCCAAGCAAACGGCATTATTAACTCAATTTGTAATTTATTGTTTTCACAGCTGATTTTTTTTACCGCTTTTAATGTCAACAAATCTTTTTGTAAGGTAGGATGTTGAAATTGTTCTAATTTATCGGCAATTTGTTGCACGATATTTTCATCAAGATGAGTATAAGTAAAATTAAGACTACGCATTTATCTGTCCTTAAATTAGGTAGTGTTTAAATTAGCTCGCCTATTTAACCACGACCACAGGCAACTGTTAAGTAAAATCAACCGAAAACAGCACTAATACATATTTCGTAGTAGTAGTTAAACTGGAAAATAGCCTGTCAATAGAGTAACATTAGCGGTTATTTTCACAATTAAAAAACGAATTAATCAAAAGGAAAAATTATGTCCAGTCGCCGTCAAATATTAGTTACTTGTGCCTTGCCTTATGCAAACGGTCCAATCCACTTAGGTCATATGCTTGAACATATTCAAGCTGATATTTGGGTACGTTTTCAACGGATGCGCGGCAATGAAATTTATTTTGTCTGTGCCGATGATGCGCACGGTACACCGATTATGTTGAAAGCGGATCAAATGGGAATTTCGCCGGAACAGCTGATTGCCGACGTTCAGCAACAGCATATTTCTTCATTTTCCGGTTTTAATATCAGTTACGATAATTACTACTCCACGCATAGTCCGGAAAACCAAGAATTATCCTGTGCAATCTACACTAAATTGAAACAAAACGGCTTTATCAAGAGCAAAACCATTTCTCAACTTTATGATCCGGAAAAAGGAATGTTCCTGCCGGATCGCTTTGTGAAAGGCACTTGCCCGAAATGTAAAGCGGAAGATCAATATGGTGATAACTGTGAAGTCTGCTCCGCCACTTACAGCCCAACAGAGTTGATTAATCCTCGTTCTGTCGTTTCCGGCGCAACTCCGATCCTGAAAGAGTCCGAACACTTTTTCTTTGATTTACCGTCATTTGAATCAATGTTGAAAGACTGGATTAAATCTGGCACGTTGCAGACCGAAGTTTCCAACAAAATGATGGAGTGGTTTGAATCTGGTTTACAGCAGTGGGATATTTCTCGTGATGCGCCTTATTTCGGTTTTGAAATTCCAAACCAACCGGGTAAATATTTCTATGTTTGGTTGGATGCGCCGATTGGTTATATGGCCTCTTTCAAAAATTTATGCAGCTGTAAAAATATTGATTTTGACCATTTCTGGCAGCAAAACAGCAACACCGAACTTTATCATTTTATTGGTAAAGATATTGTCTATTTCCACAGTCTATTCTGGCCGGCAATGCTTGAAGGTGCAGGTTACCGCAAACCGAATAATATTTTCGTACACGGTTATGTTACGGTCAACGGTGAAAAAATGTCCAAATCGCGCGGTACTTTCATTCAAGCAAAAACCTATCTTGAACACCTCGATCCGGAATGTTTACGTTATTACTATGCAGCGAAATTAAGCGGACGCATTGATGATTTAGATTTAAATTTGGAAGATTTCGTGCAACGAGTGAACAGTGATATCGTCAATAAATTGGTGAATCTTGCCAGCCGTAACGCCGGCTTTATTCAAAAACGTTTCGGCGGAAAATTAGCCGATCGCTTACACGATCAAGCTTTATGGCAAGAGTTCAGCCAACAGGCGGAACAAATCGCACAATATTATGAAAACCGCGAATACAACAAAGCAATTCGCGAAATTATGAATTTATGCGACAAAGCAAATAAATATGTAGATGAAACCGCACCTTGGGTTATCGCCAAAGATGAGAGTCGTCAGCAGGAGTTGCACGAAGTCTGCTCAATGGGCATTCAAATGTTCCGTATGTTGATGGGCTATTTAAAACCGGTGTTGCCGACGTTGGCAGAGCGCGCAGAAGCCTTTTTACACGATGAGTTGCGTTGGGAAACCTTAACTTCACCATTATTGGCACACGAAATTGAGCCGTTTAAAGCATTATTCAGCCGTTTAGAAATGAAACAAATTGATGCTTTGATCGAAGCTTCAAAGGCAGAAAATGCGCAACTGGCAGCACAAGCTGCACCGGCAAAAGCAAGCGAAACCGACAGCGAAATTGAGCCGTTTGAAGAAACTATCTCAATTGATGATTTCGCCAAATTGGATTTACGCGTGGCAAAGGTGTTGAAATGCGAAGCTGTGCCGGAAAGTAAAAAATTATTGAAATTCACGCTTGATTTAGGTGTTGAAACTCGTCAAGTTTTCTCCGGTATCAAAGCGGCTTATAGCAAACCGGAAGAGTTGGAAGGGCGTATGGTGATTATGGTTGCCAACCTTGCACCTCGTAAAATGAAATTCGGACTTTCCGAAGGAATGATTTTATCTGCCGGTAGTGGCGGTGCCGATCTGTTCCTACTTGATGTTGATAGCGGTGCCAAAGCCGGTTATCGTGTCAAATAATCCGTTATAAACTAAACAGAAATGGCGCTTTCATTGGCGCCATCTCTTTTCTTTGTTTAATCATTACTTATCTAAGAAAAATAATGTCACTCACACCCGAAAGCCAACTATTACAACGCCATCTTGATCTGTTTGAGAATGAAAATGTGCTTTTTCTCGGCAATGTACAGGACGATTTTCCGGCACAATGCCGCACTTTAGCAAAACAAATTAAGGTGGTGAGTTACTACTTTGATTATGTGCGTCACGCTAAAAATCCTACTGAATTTGCGCTTGAAGCGACTTATCAAGGCGCATCGCTCATCGTTTTTTACTGGGGTAAAAACAAACAGGAATGCCTGTTCCAATTAACGCAAATTTTGTCGCAAGCTCCTGTCGTGCAAAAAATGTTGCTGGTGGGAGAAAATCGAGGCGGTGTCCGCTCTGCGGAAAAGTTCTGTGGCGAATTAGGCGATATTCATAAAATTGATTCAGCACGCCGTTGCAGTCTTTACTATTTTGAATTACAGAAGCCGGTGCAATTTGCATTATCCGATTGGTGGAAACAATATTCACTGCCTCAATTGCCGCAATTAACCATTTATGCACTACCGGGAGTCTTCAGCTCCGGTGAACTGGATCAAGGGACAGATTTATTGCTTTCCACCTTGCAACAGCCTATACAGGGAAAAGTGCTGGATGTCGGTTGCGGCGCAGGCGTAATCGGTGCTTATTTGAAATTCCATTCACCGCAAATTGATCTGACAATGAGCGATATTCACGCAATGGCTATTGCCTCAGCAACACAAACGTTGCAACAAAATCAACTGCAAGGCTCCGTTATTGCCAGTGATGTTTTTTCGCACATTAATGACAAATTTGATTTAATTATCTCCAATCCGCCCTTCCATTCAGGGCTGGATACGGCTTATCAAGCGGTAGAAACGTTAATCACTGAAGCTAAACAACATTTAAATCGCGGCGGGGAATTGCGTATTGTCGCCAATGCCTTTCTGCCTTATCCGGATCTGCTGGATCGCTGTTTTGGTGCACATCAGGTTCTCGCAAAAACCGGAAAATTTAAGGTTTATAGTGTGAAAAACGCTTAAATAACGGTATCTATCATAAAAAAACATACACTTATCACGGTGTATGTTTTTTGTTATATCGTTGAAAAACCACAATAAAATGATCGACAGACAACCGTTTTACATCGGCTTACTCCAATCGATTACTCTCAACCCCTCTACCCGTGAAAACTCATTCATATTGTTAGTAACAACTGTCAAGCCTAGACTCCTTGCGTGCCCGGCGATCATTGCGTCATATGGTCCAATAGGTTGCCCAATTTTTGCTAATTCAGCTCTTATCTGCCCACTATGATATGCTGCTGCCTCACCATAATCCAAAACGGCTAATCTTGCACAGAAAGATTCGATAACGGCAAGATTCTGTGCCGTTTTTTTGCTTTTCTCTGCCCCATAAACCAGCTCCATTAATGTAATCGAGCTGATACAAAGCATAGATTGATTTTCATTAAATAACGGCAACAAATGTGGCGGCTTATTTTTTATCGTAAAAATAACGATATTGGTATCCAACATATATTTCAGCATTATAATTCTTCCCTTTCCTGTATCTGTGGTTGCTCACGACTTAACATAAAATCGTCCGATACGGAATTTGAATCATTGAACCAGCTGTCCCAAACATTATTGAGAGGTGTGATAATACGCATATCCCCTTGAATAATGATATTTACACTTTTTGTAGTATTAGGTAATTCTGCAGCTTTCGGAATTCTGATAGCTTGGCTTTTATTATTCATAAAAACAGTTGCGGTCACTACACTCATATTTACCTCCCTTTTTGTATATGGAATAGGTATATACTATACAAACTATCATTTTAATACTCAAGCATTACTGCCTTGTGACCCGCACAAAAATAAACTTTTCACAATTCCATTGTCTAAATCGCTACAATTTCGTATAGTAACTGCCGTTCTCAACGGGGTGCATTACCAAAAGTAAGGCTGAGATAATACCCGTCGAACCTGAACTGATTAGTCGCAGCGGAGGGATTTGAGAAGCAGCTTGCTATCTAATCCTGTTTGCATTTATCAATAATGAAATAGGAATCCACTATGTTTAAAAAAACACTTTTTCTCGGCACATTAGCCGTAAGTACCCTTTCTTTTGCCAATGCTGAAACCTTAACCGTTTATACTTATGACTCTTTCGCTTCCGATTGGGGACCGGCTCCGAAATTAGAACCTATTTTCGAAAAACAGTGTGGCTGTGATCTCAAATTCGTGCCTTTTGAAGATAGTGTCACAATGTTTAATCGAGTGCGTTTAGAGGGCAAAAAAAGTAAAGCCGATGTGGTGTTGGGTTTGGATCAAAGCCTCATTGAAGCGGCAGATCAATCACAGTTGTTTACTAAAACCGACATCAAGTTAGACAACCTGCACTTACCGCTAAATTGGCAAAATCAAACCTATATTCCTTATGATTTCGGCAGTTTCGCCTTTGTTTATGACAAAACAAAACTCAGCAACCCACCGAAAAGCCTAAAAGAGTTGATTGAACGTCAGGATTTACGCGTTATCTATCAAGATCCTCGTACCAGTTCTGTCGGTCGCGGTTTATTGCTTTGGGTCAATCAGGTTTATCCGCAAGATCAAGTGGCGCAAGCGTGGCAGCAACTGGCGAAACACACCGTTACGGTCGGCAAAGGCTGGACTGAAACTTACGGTGCTTTTTTGAAAGGTGAAAGCGATTTAGTGTTGAGCTACCGTAGTTCACCACTCTATCACCAATTAAATGAACAGAAACAAAACTATGCGGCAACTGCATTCAGCGAAGGCAACATTTTGCAAATCGAGATTGCGGCAAAATTAAAAGCAAGCAAACAAACAAAATTGGCAGATCAATTTTTACAATTTCTGCTCTCGTCAGAAGCACAAAATATTATTAGCCAAAGTAATGTGATGTTTGCCGTTACCGATGCGCCAATTGAACCGCATTATGATCAGTTGCGTCATCAAGTGCTAACTGAAAAAACCATTGATACCTCAAACATCAGCCATCAACAGACCAAACAGTGGCTTGCGGTATGGCAAAACGCTTTGGCAAAATAATGCGTTACCTTCAAATAAAACGGCAACTATTTCGCTTGCCGGGGTTGGCTGTATTATTGCTGCTCGCCATTATTTATGGCGGCAGCTTGCAACAATTACTGCAACATAGCCGCTTCTCACAATGGTTTGATTTACTGCAAAGCGAATATCTGCAGCAAGTGATCTTTTTCAGTTTTTATCAAGCCGGATTATCTGCCGTTTTCTCGCTGTTTTTTGGTATTCTTGTTGCCAGATCGCTGTTTTATCTTGATTTTTTTGCTAAACCCTTTTTATTAAAAATTTTTTCGCTCACCTATGTATTACCGGCACTGGTGGCGATTTTCGGCATTGTCGGTATTTACGGTTTTAATGGTTGGATTAATCAATTTCTGCGTCTATTCGGGCAGCAGCTTCCCGATATTTACGGTTTAAGCGGTATTCTAATCGCCCATCTTTTTTTCAATATTCCGTTAGCGGCAAAAGTGTTATATCAACGCTTACAACAGCTGCCTGCCTCGCAATTCAAATTGGCGGCGCAACTGAATTTACGTCATTGGCGTTTTTTCCGTTGGGTAGAAATGCCTTTTTTGCGACCAACCTGTTTTAATCTGTTCGGGCTGATTTTTTTGCTCTGTTTTACCAGTTTTACCATTGTTTTAACGCTGGGCGGTGGGCCGAAATACACCACGTTGGAAGTGGCAATTTATCAGGCGATTACTTTTGATTTTGATATTGAAACCGCAGCATTATTGGCGATTTTACAATTTCTGTTCTGTTTCACCCTGTTCAGTATCAACAATCGTTTCGCTCGTTATCAACAAAGCGAAACTTCACCTCAAGCGCGTTGTTTACCCAATTTAAACCGCTATCAACGTTGCTATCACTACTTTATTTTAATCACCGCAACACTTTTCATTGTCGCGCCGCTACTGGAAACACTATTTGCCGGATTAAATGCCCGTCATTTATGGCAACAGTTGTTACATCCGGCGTTATGGCAAGCCATTGTTTTTTCGCTATTGTTGGCACCCACTGCGGCACTGCTCTGTCTGCTGCTGACAATTTCACTTCTCTTGACCACTCGCCACCTCTATTGGCTCGGCAAGCAACGCAGCAGTCAATGGATGCTAAATATCGGCACAATTATTTTAGCTATTCCAACTTTAGTGCTGGCAACGGGGCTATTTCTTTTTCTCGCCGAGATGGAAAGCAGCACAATATTGTTGTTCGTTTTAGTTGCACTCTGTAACGCTTTAGTGGCAATGCCATTCGCCTTACAACTGCTCACCGCCCCTTTTTACAGCAATATGTTGAACTTCCAACGTCTCTGTTTATCATTAAACCTTCGTGGTTGGCAACGTTGGAAAATTGTTGAACGATCAACATTAATCCGCCCATTACGCTCGGCATTTGCCTTAGCAATGGCAATTTCGTTAGGTGATTTTACTGCCATTGCCCTTTTTGGTAACAACGGTTTCACTTCACTGCCGTTGTTGCTTTATCGACAATTAGGGCATTATCAAAGCGATGCCGCCGCTGTCACCGCAATGGTGTTATTGCTGTTTTATTTTTTCATTTTTTTATTTACGGAACAGAATCGATCCAATGATTACACTTAAACAGGTGCATTACGCTTATCCGCCGATGCCAATGTATTTTGATTTACAACTTAACCGAGCTGAAAAAACTGCCGTGATCGGTGCCAGTGGTGCCGGTAAATCGACTTTGCTCAATCTTATCGCCGGTTTTGAATATGCCGCATCAGGAGAAATTTGGCTTAACGGTGAAAATCACACCGCCACCGAACCTTATCAACGTCCGGTATCAATGTTGTTTCAGGATAATAATTTATTTAATCATCTCACTGTCGCCGAAAATATCGCTTTAGGCTTAAAACCAAGCCTTTCGTTGAATAAAACAGAGCAACAACAGGTTACTGATGTTGCCGAACAGGTCGGGCTGGAACATTATTTACCAAGATTGCCGCAACAGCTCTCCGGCGGGCAAAGACAACGCGTTGCTCTTGCCAGAACATTATTGCGTAATCGTCCGATTCTACTGCTGGATGAACCTTTTTCAGCTCTTGACCCTGAATTACGACAAGAAATGTTGCAGTTGGTGGATACCATCTGCTGTCAAAAACAGCTATGTTTATTATTGGTAACGCATCAACTCAGCGAAGTCATTAACATTATGCAGCGTGTTATTCGCATCGATAATGGTAGGATCACTGAAAATTATTTGGTGCAACGCCACAATAATCGTTAGAATACAGAACTTTGTTACAAAAATGCTAAGGACAGGAATATGACAACAACAACGCTTGAACTCACTTCACTCACACCACATCCAAGCGTGGAATATTGGTCAGTGTGCAAAGTGGAAGCCCTTTTTGAAACACCATTTCTTGATTTAATCTATCGTGCCGCACAAGTCCATCGTGAACATTTCAATCCACAAGCAATTCAGCTCTCAACACTGATGTCGATTAAAACCGGCGGTTGTCCGGAAGATTGCGGTTACTGTCCTCAATCCGCTCGTTACCAGACCGGGGTGCAAAAAGAAGAATTGTTAGACATTGAAGATATTGTGGCTAAAGCCAAAATTGCTAAAGAACGTGGTGCGAGTCGTTTCTGTATGGGTGCAGCGTGGCGAGGTCCAAAACCGAAAGATATTGAAAAAGTTTCCGCAATTATTAAAGCGGTAAAAGAGCTCGGACTAGAAACGTGCGGTACTTTTGGCTTATTGCAGGATGGAATGGCAGAACAGCTTAAAGAGGCAGGTTTGGATTATTATAACCATAATATTGACACTGCGCCGGAACATTATGAAGAGGTGATCAGCACTCGCCGTTTTGATGATCGTATCAACACGCTCGGCAAAGTGCGCAAAGCCGGATTGAAAGTGTGCTGCGGCGGTATTGTGGGAATGAATGAAACTCGTAAAGAACGCGCCGGTTTGATTGCTAGCTTAGCCAATCTTGATCCGCAACCGGAATCTGTACCGATAAATCAACTGGTCAAAGTGGAAGGCACACCAATGATGGAAGCGGAAGAGCTGGATTGGACAGAATTTGTGCGCACCGTTGCTGTTGCCCGCATCACAATGCCGAACAGCTATGTACGTCTCTCCGCCGGTCGTCATAAAATGCCGGAAGCAATGCAGGCTCTCTGTTTTATGGCTGGTGCAAACTCCATTTTCTACGGCGATAAGTTGTTGGTCACCGGCAACAATGAAGAAGATCACGATCAAATGTTAATGGCTAAATTGGATTTAGTGCCGGAAACATTGGAGAACAAGCTAACTTCTGAAGAGTAATTGCTGTTCAAAGCAATCTTTCTTTTTCTGAACCCAATTACCATTTGATCGTTGGGTTTAGTTTAATTGGAAATAGATGGTTCTCCGCCTATTTTTGCTCAGCATAATTTATAAAATAACCCACCGCGCCTTGTAGCCTATCGTTAATAAAAATCAATGGAATGCGGTTACGTTGCCACGGTGGCACAGCCAACATCTGCCACACTTTTTTAATGTCGGTATGTTTTGCATTAGCTTTGATTTTTACCGTTTTAGAATAGTGAAAACCGATAGTGATTCGGTATGGCACTTGCGGTAACGGCAAAATTAGTTGCTGCTGTTGCCACGCAAAACAGAGTTGCTGCGGTTGTTGCTCACAACGCAATTCACCTAAATTATCCGGCAATCTCACGCTTTCTCCGCTTTGAATTGGCAATTTTATTGTGCGTAAATCTTGATAAATTGGGGTTAAATAGAGCTGTTGCTGATAACGCCGCACCACTTTTTGATTAAGCTGTAATTCCGGTTGCCGATCATTTTTTGCTCCGACCACCTCATCCAGCAATACCTGCAACTGTTTTTGGCTCGGCATTGGTTGCTGTAAATGGGCAAACCAATAACGTAACAAATAACGCTGTTTGCGCAAAGAGTAGTCGTAAAAGCCTTTCAAATTCAAACTGTTATCTTGCATTAGATGTTGTTGAAAAATCGGCTGTAACAACTCTTCCAACAGCTGTTCCTGTTCGGCACAATGTTGTGCAGAACGTACGATTGCCTGATCAATCGTTGCCCAACGCTGTCGTAATAACGGCAAAACCTGATGACGTAAAAAGTTACGTTCGTAACGTAGGTCATCATTGCTTTCATCAAAAATGGCAGTTAATTGATTTTCCGCTAAATATTGCTCCAATTGTCGCCGAGTCACACTTAACAACGGACGAAAAATCGGCACAGAAAAGAGTCGGGATAAGGTTGGCATTGCGGCTAAACCTTTTACCCCACTGCCCCGCTTTAATGCCAATAAAAAAGTTTCACTTTGATCATCCAGATGATGGGCGGTAACCAACATTTCATTGTGATTAAGATGTTGTTGAATGGCTTGATAACGCGCCTGTCGTGCTTGAGCTTCAATATTACGTTGCTGCTGAAGTTGCACTTTTTCAAAACTGAACGGAACATTGAACTGTTGGCAAAGTTGTCGACAATGATCTAGCCAATAATCGGAATTGTTGCTGATACCGTGATGAATATGGATAGCACGAAACTTCAAAGGCATTTGTTCCGAAAGTCTCACAAAAAGATGCAACAGAACTGTTGAATCAACACCTCCACTCAAACCAATTAAAAACGCCTTGTTTTGCAAGGCGTTTTGTTCTATCTGTTGTCTTAGTACAGTAATCAAATCCATATTAAGCAATTTTCACTGCTTGATATTGACTGGTCGGCGTGACGATCAAATTACGGGCGGCAATAATCTGCAACTCATATTTACCTGCCTCTTTGGTAACCGTCATTACATCATTAACTGCATTGGCAGTATGCTCAAACGCTGCCACTTCCGATTTTCCATTTAATAAATTAGCCAAGAAAATGGCACTGGTCATATCGCCCACACCCACCGGATCACGCCCCACAAATTCGTGCAACGGACGGCTGATATGCCACATTCCCTGTTGTGTCGCCAACACCATTTCAAATTTATTCGGGTTCTGACCGACCCGACTGAGATGTTTCACCAACACTTTTTTCGGCCCTTTAGCTAAAATGGCTTCTATCGCCTTTAATGCTTGCGTGAAGTTCTCTACCGTTAATCCGCTTAATTCTCGCAACTCAACTAAATTCGGCGCAATAATATCGGCTTGGCTGATGGCATCTTTTACTAAAAACTCCGCCACACCAGGCGCAACAACACACCCTTTATCCGGATGTCCCATCACCGGATCACAAAAATAGATCGCATTTGGATTAGCTTTTTTTACCGCATTGACAGTGTTGAGAATTTCCTGCCCTTGCTCCGCTGCCCCGATATAACCGGACAACACCGCATCACATTCGGATAAAGCGCCGATATCAGCGATCCCTTGCGTAATTTCAGCAATCTGCTCTTTCGGAATCACCATTCCTTTCCAGCGCTGATATTGCGTGTGATTGGAAAACTGCACGGTATTCAATGCCCACGCATCAACACCAAGCAATTGCATCGGCAATACCGCTGCTTTATTGCCGGCATAACCATAAACCACGTGCGATTGAATTGATAAAACATTTTTCATTTCAATCTCTCCTTTTAATTCGTTTTTATTTTAACAATAGCCGTAACTCATTAAACGTTGATAACGGCGAGCAAGCAAGGCATCACTATCCAACACGGATAATTCCGCCAAATCAGCATTCAGTTGTGCTTTTAAATTTTGTGCCATCTGTTCCGGATGACGATGCGCACCACCTAACGGCTCTTCGACAATGCTGTCGATTAACTCCAATTTTTTAAGACGATCTGCCGTTAATCCCATTACTTCCGCAGCAGTAGAGGCTTTATCCGCTTTTTTCCAAAGAATGGAAGCACAACCTTCTGGTGAAATCACCGAATAGGTGCTGTATTGCAACATATTGACTTTATCACCGACCCCAATCGCCAATGCGCCACCGGAACCGCCTTCACCGATAACAGTACAAACAATCGGCACTTTTAACATTGACATCTCACGTAAATTGCGGGCAATCGCTTCAGATTGACCACGCTCTTCCGCACCAACGCCAGGATAAGCACCCGGAGTATCAATAAAAGTGATAATAGGCATTTTGAAACGTTCCGCCATCTGCATTAAACGCAATGCTTTGCGGTAACCCTCCGGTGCCGGCATACCGAAATTACGCATCACTTTTTCTTTTACAGTGCGCCCTTTTTGATGACCAATAACCATTACCGGACGATCATCCAAACGCGCAATACCGCCCACAATCGCTTTATCATCGGCAAAAGCGCGATCACCTGCCAACTCTTCAAATTCAGTGAAAATATGTTGAATATAATCCAAAGTATATGGACGTTGCGGATGGCGCGCCATTTGAGAAACCTGCCACGCCGTTAAATCGGCAAAAGTTTTTTTAGTCAGCTCTTCGCTTTTCTTTTTTAATCTTGCAATTTCTTCATCGAGATTGATTTTATCATCTTGTCCTGATACAGAACGGAGTGAATCAATCTTTGCCTCAAGTTCGGCAATAGGGAGTTCGAAATCTAAAAAATCTTGATTCATAAAGTTTCCTTTTGTCATTAGAGATAAACGGCACAAGAATGCCGTTTATTCTATGCTTTTTTTTCTAAGTTTGCAGTGTTTTTCTATTTTGTTAACTTATCTTTATTATCCAGATTCGCAAAAAAAGTTGCCAAAATCGGGCCGGAAATATTGTGCCAAAAACTAAATACGGCACTCGGCACTGCGGCAATCGGGTTAAAATAAGCTGTTGCCAATGCAGCACCTAAACCGGAGTTCTGCATTCCCACTTCAATCGCCACTGCCTTGCTGTCTGCAAAATTTAATTTAAACAGTTTTGCGACAACAAAACCTAATAGATAGCCCAAACCGTTATGTAACACCACCACGATAAAAATGAGCAATCCGGATTCAATGATTTTATCCTTGCTGACCGCCACCACTGCCGCCAGAATCAATACAATCGCAATCACCGACACCAATGGCGTGCAAGTACCTAATTTCACCATCTGTTTAGTCAATAACGTTCTTGCCACCACACCTAAAAATACTGGGAATAAAACGATTTTTAGCACAGAAATAAACATCGCATAGGCATCAATATCAAGCCATTGACTCGCTAACACATAGAAAACCGCCGGTGTTAAAAATGGCGCCAATAAAGTAGAAACTGAAGTACAAGCAACGGAAAGCGCGGTGTTACCCTTTGCTAAATAGGTCATTACATTAGAAGAAGTTCCGCCCGGGCAAGCGCCAACCAAAATGATACCGACCGCTAAATCTGCCGGTAAATTGAAGCCTTTTGCCAACGCAAAAGCAATCAAAGGCATAATCACAAATTGTGATACCACCCCGATTACTACCGCTTTTGGATGTTTCACCACTTCACTAAAATCATTCACTGTCAACGTGATCCCCATACCGAACATTACGATACCTAATAGATAAGGCACATAGGCAATTAAAGAGGAGAAATGGCTTGGAAATTGATAGGCTAAAAAAGCGAAGAGTAAAACCCAGAGGGAAAATGTTTTGCCGGCAAATTGGCTGATTTTTTGTAGTGTTTGCATAAATTTTGTCCTAAATACAGTTTTTTATTGTTAAGTTTGAATGAAAGCCTATAAATTTACCCTTCTATTGAAAATTTTCAATCGTTTTGTCGATTTATTTAAAAAAATAAAGGCGAGAACTCCTTTCTCGCCTTCATTCTATTACTACAAATTTACTTTCTACTCTACTTTTACTGCTTGGACTGCACTTGCAATGCTGACCTGAAAATTATCATATCAGATAAAAATATTGAGTCAATAGGAATTATTCTCATTTGTTAGATTCTTATTCACCGGAGATTTTCATCTGTTCAATCAAAATTGAGCCGGTGCGAATATTGGAACGTAATTCGATGTCATCGCCAACCGCAACAATTTGTTTAAACATTTCCGGTAAACTGCCGGCAATGGTAATTTCAGAAACCGGAAATTTAATCTCGCCGTTTTCCACCCAGAAACCGGATGCGCCGCGTGAATAATCACCTGTCACTAAATTTACGCCCTGCCCCATTAATTCTGTCACCAATAATCCTGTTCCCATCTGTTTAAGCAGTGCGTTCAGCCCTCCCTCGCTGTTCGCTTTAACCAGCCAGTTGTGAATACCGCCGGCGTGCCCGGTGGTCTGCATTCCCAATTTTTTGGCACTGTAAGAGGTTAAAAGATAGGTCTGTAAAACACCATCAACAATAATATTATGATCTCGCGTTTTCACCCCTTCGCTATCAAACGGTGTTGAGGCTAATTGCGCTAAAAGGTGTGGACGTTCCTCAATTACAAACCAATCCGGCAAAATGGTTTCACCAAGTTTATCCAAAAGGAAAGAGGATTTTCGATACAACGCACCGCCACTGATGGCTGAAGCTAAATGTCCGATAATGCCGGTAGCAACATCATTAAGGAAAATAACCGGTACATTTAATGTACTCAGTTTTTGTGGATTTAATCTTGCCAATGTTTTTTGGGCACAACGCTCTCCAACCCAAGTTGCTGTTGCTAACTCATTGAATTTTCGTGAAATGGTGTATTCATAATCACGTTCCAAATGATCATTTTCTGCGGCAATGACACTGCAAGAGAGCGAATAACGTGATGAAGGGTAACTATTTAATACACCATATGTGTTCCCATAAACTCGGATGCCTTCACTGGAATTAAAACCGCCGCCCTCACTGTTAACAATTTTATTATCATAATTCAGTGCTGTTTTTTCCGCTTTCAACGCCAATGCTACCGCCTGATCCACACTAATATCTGCCGGATGATAAAGCTGTAAATCCGGTGGATTGAATTCCATCAACGCTTTTGGTGCTAATCCGGTGCAAGGATCTTCCGAGGTATATTTCGCAATGGACAATGCCGATTCGACAGTCCGCTTAATCGCCTGTTCCGATAAATCTGAGGTGGAGGCATTGCCCTTTTTATTGCCGATATAAACGGAAATTCCCATTGCACCGTCATTGTTAAACTCTAAATTTTCAATCTCGCCTAATCGAGTAGAAACGCTCAATCCGCTTACTTTTGTCATCCCCACTTCTGCGCTGGCTCCGGCTTTTTCAGCCAACGATAAAGCATAAGCAACCACATCTTTTAATGCGGTTTGTTGTTGTTCTATGTCTTGTTTTTTTATCTGTTCCATTTTTGTTCACTCTAATCATTCTGATTTGATTTTCGGAATTTTAGCCAACTTCTGCTACAATGGCGAATTATTTTACTACCAATAGGAAACTGTTATGCGACATAAAAACAAAGAGATTGAATGGCAGCAAGAAGATGAAGAAGAGATTATCTGGGTCAGCAAAAGCGAAATTAAACGTGATGCTGAAGCCTTAAAGAAAATGGGCGAAAAAATTGTTGCATTATCGGACAGTGCTTTAAGCCAGCTTCCATTGGATGAGCAACTTGCCGATGCTGTTAATTTGGCAAGAAAATTGACACGTGAAAGTTATCGTCGTCAAATTCAATTTATCGGGAAATTATTACGTCAACGCGATGTTGAACCGTTACAAGCCGCATTGGATAAACTCGAGAATAAACATAATCAGCAACAGATTCTGTTGCATAAAATTGAGGCTTATCGTGAGGCATTATTGGAAAACGGCGATGAAACAATTAATCAACTTTTAAATGATTATCCGTCATTGGAACGTCAAAAATTACGTGCTTTAATTCGTAATACATTGAAAGAGAAAGAAAAAAATGCACCACCTAAAGCTTATCGGGAAATTTACCAATATCTAAAAGCACATATTTTGGATGTATAGGTTTTTGTTATCAAAGATAGAGGTGCTTTCTTTCAAAAAATTTGTTACACTTCTTCGCGTTTTAATACCGATGATACTTTTTATTAACATTTTTAACAAAGAAGGATGGAATTATGGCTTACACATTACCAGAATTAGGTTACGCTTACGATGCATTAGAACCACATTTCGATGCATTAACTATGGAAATTCACCACTCAAAACACCACCAAGCTTATGTAAATAATGCGAATGCATTACTTGAAGGCTTATCTGAAGAATTAAAAGCAATGTGCCCAGGAAAACTTTCTGCAAACTTAGACAAAGTGCCAGCAGAAAAACGTACCGGTTTACGCAACAATGCGGGTGGTCATTTTAACCATTCCCTTTTCTGGAAATCATTGAAAAAAGGTACTACTTTACAAGGTAAATTAAAAGAAGCGATCGAACGCGATTTCGGTTCTGTTGATGCCTTCAAAGCAGAATTTGAAAAAGCAGCTGCAACTCGTTTCGGTTCAGGCTGGGCGTGGTTAGTATTAAAAGATGGTAAATTATCTGTCGTTTCTACTGCAAACCAAGACAACCCATTGATGGGTAAAGACATTGCCGGTTGCGAAGGTTTCCCACTTGTTGGCCTTGATGTTTGGGAACACGCTTATTATTTGAAATTCCAAAACCGTCGTCCGGACTACATTAAAGAATTCTGGAATGTTATTAACTGGGATTTCGTTGCTCAACGTTACGAAGAACATTTAGCAAAATAATTTAAAAAATTTGAATACACATTTTAGTTAATGTTAATAAAGCCGCATTCATTGCGGCTTTTTCATTCCATCAAACTGTTGAATACAGATTTTTTTTAAGCAACTACTGTTCGGCTTTTGCCCTCAATTTCTGTAAGATTTTTTGATGAATTCCTCCGAAACTACCGTTACTCATCACTAAAATATGATCTGTCGGTTGTGCTTCTTCGACAATTTTATCCACCAATAAATCAATATCAGCTGTCCACACTGCCGGTTGAATACATTGATTAGCAATATCAACCACTTGCCACGGTAAATTTTCCGGTTGCAACAGGAAAACATAATCGGCTCTGACCAATGCTGGCGCAAGTTCTTTGGTATGAACGCCCATTTTCATTGTGTTGGAGCGTGGTTCAAGCACTGCCAAAATACGAACACCGCCACCGACTTTATCTCTCAAAGCGGTTAATGTTGCTGAAATTTCCACCGGATGATGGGCAAAATCATCATAAACGGTGATACCGTTCACTTCACCTTTCACTTCCAAACGACGATTAGCATTCACAAAAGTAGCGAGTGCTTTACAAGATTGTTCGATACTGACACCGGCGTGATAAGCAGCTGCAATCGCCATTAGCGCATTAAACATATTATGCTGTCCGACAATATTCCACTCTACTTCCGCCACTTTTTGCTGTTGATGATAAACCTCAAATTTAGTGCAATCATTGCGTAGGCGTTTTGCAAACCACTCTTTGTCTTCACCAATAAACTGCTGTTCACTCCAGCATCCCATCGCTAATGTTTCTTTTACACTGGTTTCATCGGCAAAAGATAAAATACGCCCTTTTGACGGGATAGTTCGAATCATATGATGAAATTGTCGTTGGATTGCTTTTAAATCATCAAAAATATCGGCGTGATCAAAACCGATGTTATTAATAATCAACGTTTTAGGATTATAGTGAATAAATTTTGAACGTTTATCAAAAAAGGCGGTGTCATACTCGTCCGCTTCAATCACAAAAAATGGTGATTTACCTAAACGAGCGGAAATACCGAAGTTACCTGAAATACCGCCGATTAAAAATCCAGGTTCTAACCCTGCCTGATCTAAAATCCAAGTTAACATTCCGGTTGTCGTGGTTTTGCCGTGTGTGCCGGAAACTGCCAATACCCAACGATTTCTCAGCAAATTATCGTGTAACCATTGCGGTCCGGACATATATGGCAAATTATTATCCAGCACATATTCCACGCAAGGATTACCTCGTTTCATCGCATTACCGATAATGACAAGATCGGGTGCCGGTTTTAATTGTTCAACATCATAGTTCGGAATAATGTCAATGCCACTTTTTTGTAAAAAAACACTCATCGGCGGATAAACATTGACATCTGAACCGGTAACTTTATAGCCAAGTTCTCGTGCAATCATTGCTAATCCACCCATAAAGGTGCCACAAATACCCAAAATATGAATATGTTTCTGTTCCATTTTATATCCTACTTTACTTATTTTTATTTAAATCAAACGTTCCTTTAGCTGATCTGTAAATGATACTATTCTCGTTCCATTTTTGTGCTGCCCCACAATTTGCGTCATATATGACTAACTGTTATTATTCCGTAGAAAATAATATAAGCCACTATTAGGATCAAATAGGATCAAGATATGAATAGTAAATCTCACATCAACTCTATCAGTATTCTAATGCCTATCTTTGCGTTTATTCTAGTGATTTTTTTCATCATTTTCAGTACTCAAGCGGCTGCTTCTGTGCAACCTAATTCATTTACCAATAAACCGTTCGACTCTTATAAACTGGTCGATATACAAGTTGTTTCGCAAAACATTCAAAAACAGGACGATGGCAAATTAATGTTTTCAACAACTTACTTGATTAAAAATAAATCTTCACAAAATATCAAACAGTTAGCTTGGTATGCTGTTTTTATTTTGGGGCTGAAGTAGATTAGCGTTAAATCTGACACCATTTCCGCAGGATTTTGAGCTGTTGAGATGGTGTCCCATAGTTGAAACGAAACTCACATTCTTTCAAAAAAAGAGGGAAAGATTTTCGATCAATTCCATTATACTTTCTTAGCACACGCTTTGCTTGATTCCAAAAATTCTCTATCCCATTAATGTGATTTCGCCGCTCAGCAAAATGAGTACTGTGGTTAATTCTATAGTGCGTAAACTCACTAACATCTAGCACATCATAGCTATGATAACAATCTGTATA
>NZ_KB903709.1 GCF_000379785.1 Gallibacterium anatis DSM 16844 = F 149
TAACCAATCCCTGAATTCTATTGAGTCACTCAATTTGTTATCTACGAATGCCCACACAGATTGTCTGATAGTTTTTTAAAGAACAAAAAACGACGCTTTCTTTTTAACTTCACACTTCAGCGTCGTTGCGGAGGCGTATTATAGGCATTTCAAAACCTTGTGCAAGTCTTTTTTGCAGATTTTTTTTAATTTCTTTTTAATTGATGTTTTTTACAACAATTTATCTATTTAATCTATCCATAATAAAAGCCATATGCCCAATGAAAAACATTGAATCATATGGCTTAAACTTTTTTATTTTCAATTAGTTATTCTTTAGGTAAACGTTTAATAGAAACTAATAAACCACCCCAGATGATCACAAGCGAGATAACCATCATAATGATTGCTGTTGTACTCATTCTGCGTCCTCCTCAAATTTTTCTTCATTTTTCCAAGGTAAATGTGTTAATAGGAAGGCAACCACCACCAATCCGAATGCCATTCCCCAACCGAATATATCTACAAACCAGTTTGGATAACCTTCATAACCTTCGCGGAACACTTTTGCACCTTCAGTAAATAGCATAAATGCTAAAATACCTGTTGTCACAACGATACATAAACGCCAAATAAAACCCACTTTGAAAGAAGAGGTTTTGTTAAGATGGTTTCCTAACAATCCTAATTTTTCATTAGATACAATAATAACTAATGAACAGAACGCTACCGCAACAATGCCGAAGTAATTCACAAATTTATCCATTACATCCAACATTGGTAAACCTGTTGTCGTTCCGAATAATGAAACAGAAAGAACCATCATCGGAATACCTACAATAAAGGTTGAAGCAACACGTCCAAGTTTTAATTTATCTTGAACTGAAGCAATAATGACCTCAATAACTGAAATAAAAGAAGTCAATGCAGCAAAGGTGAGTGAACCAAAGAATAACACACCAAGCACAGAGCCAAACGGTGCATTATTAATAATGGTTGGGAAAGCGAAAAATGCTAAACCGATTCCGCCTTTAGCAACTTCGTGTACTTGTTGACCACTTGCCGCCGCCATAAAACCTAAGGCTGCGAAAACACCGATCCCCGCCAATAATTCAAAACTACTATTTGCAAAACCGACTACCAAGCCAGAACCGGTTAAATCTGAATCTTTCTTCAAGTAAGATGCATAGGTGATCATAATGCCGAAACAGATGGATAAAGAGAAGAAAATTTGTCCATAAGCGGCAATCCATACACTCGGATCAGATAATTTATCCCAATTTGGGGTAAATAACGCATCCAACCCTTTACTGGCTCCCGGCAAGAAAAGCGCTGAAATAACCAAAATCACAAACATTACCACCAAAAGCGGCATTAAAATACTGGATGATTTAGCGATACCTTTTTGTACACCCAATGCTAATACGGCTAGCGCCACCAACCATACCGCAATTAAAGGACCAACAACCATACCAACGAACTCAAAACTGACGCCTTGTGTGATATCCCCCATTTTAAGGAAGTCACCAATAAAGAAATCTATCGGTTTTTCGCCCCAAGCATCATTGATAGAAAAATAGGTATAACACGCAGCCCAGCCGAGCACCACCGCATAATAGATTCCGATAATGACATTAACCAACACTTGCCACCAACCGAAAATTTCAAAATTCTTATGCAAACGTCTAAACGCTAACGGTGCAGAACCACGATGCCTATGCCCGATGGCATAATCCAAAAACAGTAAAGGAATCCCTGCCGTTAACAACGCAATAATATAAGGCACAATAAATGCGCCACCCCCATTTTCATACGCGGTATAAGGGAAACGCCAAATATTACCCAATCCTACTGCTGAACCAATAGCCGCTAAAATAAATGCTTTACGCCCCGAGAAAGTTTCTCTTGTTGTTTTTGCTGTATTACTCATTTCGCCCTCCTAAAGGACTTATCGTTATTTTTGTTACAGGAAATCTTAATATAATCGAATAGTGATATTAGTCAACGCTATTTATTTGATAATAAAAGGGAAATTTTAAATACCTTTTAAATTTTACTAGTATAAAATGCTGTAAAAAAGCGATGATTTTAGTGAGATAAACTATAAAATTTTACAACTAAGAATATCTCACTATTTAAGCCTATTATCTTTAGCAATAAAAACTAACATAACGTTAACATTTTTCATAAAAAAAATCAAGATAATGGTTATTACCTTGATCTTGAACAATGCTGAAAATCAGTGATTTTATTTTGCTTTACGTTGTGCTCTTAAGCCTAATAACAAGGTTAATGTGAAAGTGACCACGAATGAAATCAACATACCGATACAATATACGGCGATACTATCCGGTTTAATTGAAATAATACCAGGTAAACCGGCTGCGCCTAACGCTTGCGCTTTCGCATTAAACAAAGCGATAAACGCACTGGAAACGCCGGAACCCACCATTGCCGCAATAAATGGGTAACGATATTTAAGATTCACCCCAAACATTGCCGGTTCAGTAATCCCTAATAAAGCACTGATCCCGGATGGTAATGCAATTCCCTTCACTTTTGCATCTTTAATTAAGAACATCACGCCTAAACAAGCAGCGCCTTGTGCTACATTCGACATTGCCGCGATTGGGAAAATGAACGTTCCGCCGGTATGTGCCATATCCGCCAATAATTGGGTTTCAATGGCAATAAAGGTTTGATGCATACCGGTAATCACAATTGGCGCATAGAAAGCACCGAAAATAGCCCCACCAATCAAGCCGGTTGTGTCATATAACCAAGTTAAACCATCACCGATTAAAAAGCCAAGTTTATGTGTAATCGGTCCGACAAAAGTAAAGGTTAAAATGCCGGTGATAAACAAGGCTAATAGCGGTGTTAATAAATTATCCAATACGGATGGAATAATTTTACGGAAACCATTTTCCAATTTCGCTAAAATCCACGTTGCCGCCAACACCGGTAATACTGAGCCTTGGTATCCCACCTTTTCGATATGGAAGCCGAAAATATCCCAATACGGAATATCTCCTGAAAGACTCGCCGCACTGAAGCCCCAACCATTTAACAGATCCGGATGAACCATCAACATTCCCAATGCCGCACCTAAAAACGGATTGCCACCAAATTTTCTGCTCGCCGAAAATGCCAATAAAATAGGCAAATAGACAAACGGCGCATTGGCAAAGGTATTAATCATTGCCGCAAGATCCGCCAAATTCGGATAAGCATCAATTAAAGATTTATCATCAATAAATAGACCTTGTGCAGTAAAAACATTCGCTAACCCCATTAGCAAACCGCCAGCCACAATCGCCGGAATAATTGGCACAAAGATATCCGCCAAGCCTTTTACTAAACGCTGCAACAACCCCTGTTTTTCAGCACTTAAATTAGCGACATCACTTTTTGTCATATCGCCTAATCCTAAAATTTCTGTCATTGCGGCGTGAACTTTGTTCACCGTACCCGCACCAAAAATAATTTGGTATTGACCTGCTACGGCAAATTGACCTTTCACACCTTCAATTTGTTCAATGCCTTCCTTATCCGCCTTACTTTCATCATTAAGGACTAAGCGTAAACGAGTGGAGCAATGTGCAGCGCCACTAATATTCTCTTTTCCGCCCAACTTCTCAATGAGCTCTTTTGCAATTTTTGGAAAATCCATAGGTTTTCTCTCCAGGTAGATTGGTTAAGTAATCAACAGCACGCATTATAGCTAAAACGTTTTAGTAAAATCTATTTTATTCATAACCCAGTTTTCATTTTTGTGATCCAGTTAACACTTTTTAATAGAAATCAACAAATAGAATTGCTCAACTAAAACGGTTTAGCTACAATTTTACTGTTCAAAAAACAACAGAGGATTTTACCGATGAATAGAGTATGGGTTTTAGGCGATGCCGTTGTCGATTTATTACCGGATGGAGAACAACATTATTTACGCTGTCCGGGTGGTGCGCCGGCAAATGTTTCCGTTGCCATTGCACGCTTAGGAGGTAAAAGTGCTTTTATTGGCAGAGTAGGCAATGATCCTTTAGGTCGCTTTCTGAAAACCACTTTACAACAAGAACAAGTAAACACCGATTTTATGCATCTCGATGATGAGCATCGGACGTCAACCGTGATTGTCGATCTCGACCCAACCGGCGAAAGAACCTTTACTTTTATGGTCAATCCAAGCGCAGATCAATTCTTACAACAAGCGGATCTTCCGCATTTCTCTGCCAGTGAATGGTTGCATTTCTGCTCCATTGCCTTAATCAATCAACCTTCTCGCAGCACCACGCAACAAGCGGCACAACAAATTAAACAAGCCGGTGGATTTGTTTCTTTCGATCCGAACCTTCGCCCTAGTTTGTGGCCTTCACAACAACAAATGATTGATGAAGTGAACAAAATGATTGCTATTGCCGATGTCATTAAATTTTCAGAAGAAGAAATTTGTCTACTAAGCGGTGAACCTGATCTGGACTTAGCTATCCGTAAAACCCGTCAACAGTATCCAGATAAATTAATTTTAGTTACGCTCGGAGCAGCGGGAGCATACTATTTTTATCAAGCTATTGAAGGAAAAGTTGCCGGAAATAAAGTAAAAGTAGTTGACACCACCGGTGCCGGCGATGCTTTTGTCGGCGGTATGTTGCAGGCATTAGCCCAACATCAACACTGGCAACAACAAAATATCTTTGTCCAAGCGATTCAACAAGCAAATCTTTGCGGCGGATTAGCCACCACCGCCAAAGGTGCAATGTCTGCATTGCCGACAAAAACACAACTTCAAGCACAATAACGCTCTTTCGATCGGAGGCAAGATGATGATTTTTAATCAAGGCAAATACCGCAATCTATATGCAGCTAAAGAAAATGAATTAACAACATTAGCATCGCAAGTACAACGTGATCATCACCATCGTCCACAGTATCACCTCGCGCCACCGACCGGTTTATTAAATGATCCGAACGGATTGGTTTTTGACGGTGAAAACTATCATATTTTTTACCAATGGTATCCGTTCGGTGCGTTGCACGGAATGAAACATTGGCAACATTATCTCAGTAAAGATTTTATTCATTTTCAACAGGCGGAGTTGCTTATTCCCGATCAACTATTTGAATCTCACGGCTGCTATTCCGGCGGTGCGATTCTCTATCAAGATCAGATTGTCGCTTTTTATACCGGAAACACGCGCCGTCAATCGGATAACCAACGCATTCCATTTCAGAATATGGCTATTTTTACTAAACAGGGGAAACTGCTCGAAAAACGTGTTTTACTGCACGAACCGCCGGTTGGTTATACTGAACATTGCCGCGATCCGAAACCGTTCCTTACTGCTGAAGGCAAAATTCGTTTTATTTTAGGTGCGCAACGCCAAGATCTTTCCGGTACTGCATTATTATTTGAAATGGATAATCTGAATGACACGCCAAAATTATTAGGCGAATTAGCGCTTCATCCCTTTGATAATAAAAATATTTTTATGTGGGAATGCCCTGATCTTTCCAAATTAAAAGATAAAGATCTCTTTATTTGGTCACCTCAAGGAAAGCAGCAGCAACAAACTCAATTTCAAAATAATTATCACGCTACTTATGCCCTTGGCAAATTACAACATCTTGATTTTCAAGTAGAAACATTTTCCGAACTGGATCAAGGATTTGATTTTTATGCGCCACAAACTTTTTCCGGCTTAAATGATAACAGTAAAATCCTATTGGCGTGGTGCGGTTTACCTGATTTGCAGTATCCTACCGATCAATATCAATGGCATTCAATGCTAACTTTGCCTCGTCAACTTTGGCTGCAAAACAACCAAATCTATCAACGTCCTGTGGAACAGGTTTATCAACAGATCGGTGCAATGCATTATCATCAACAACAAGGAAAGATTGAAATTCCTTATCTGTCACAAAGTTACTTAAAACTTGAAGTCAACAACCAAACATTTAATTTACAACTGTTCAAAAACGAATTGAATCAATATCTTGAAATCAGTTATCACAACGGCATTTTCTGCCTAAACAGAGCACAGAGTGAGCAATCCGAATCTATGCAGAAATGGGGCTCAAAACGTTATTGTGAAATTAACGATCTACAAAAGATTGAAATTTTTATTGATCATTCTATTATTGAAATCTTTTTAAATGATGGCGAAAAAGCAATGACTTCCCGTTTCTTTATTGAAAAGAAACAACCTCTATTATGGATATCTCCTTTAATCAAAATAGCGAGTGCCGAAGTTTCGCCAATTCACTTCGATTAAGGATTGAGGTTAATGAATATCAACAATAAACGGCTTACTCTGGCAGATATTGCAGAATTAAGTGGCGTTTCTAAAACTACCGTCAGTATGGTGCTGAACGGTCACGGCAATAATTTTAGAATTAAACCGGAAACACAAGCCAAAATCTTGGAAATTGCAAAAAAGTATCACTATAAAGCCAATAGCGTTGCAAAGGCGTTACAGGCGCAGCGTAGTAACACTATCGGTTTAGTCATTCCTGATTTTTCTAATTTGGGTTTTGCCGCAACAACAAAAACCTTAGAAAAGTTGTGTCGTGATAATGGGTTACAACTGATCATCGCCTGTACCGACGAGGATGCCAAACAGGAATTAATTGCTATTGAGCGTTTATTGGATCGTCAAATTGATCTTTTAATTACAACACCGATTAAATCGGATGCGCGTTATTATCGCCAACTCAATATTAATGTTCCGGTCATTCAACTTGACCGTTTCACCCAAAACAGCCTTACACCTTATATTGTGACTGATGATGAAAGTGCTGTTATTGAACTCATTGATACTTTATGCCGACAATATCATTTAAATGAGATCTATTATCTCGGCGGTCAAGCTGAATTACGCCCAAGTACCGCACGCCTTTATGGCTTTAAACAAGGCTTGCAGCGTGCGAATTTAAAGTTAAACCCGGATTGGATTATACAAACCTCCTACTACGCCGATAGTGCCTACCTTGCTTTCGACCAATTGTACCAACGCTTAGGACGTTTACCGCAAGCATTATTTACCGGTTCATACGCCCTATTGGAAGGGGTGCTTCGTTGGTTAAATGAAAAACAGTTATTGCATCATCTTTCTGATGGCACAATGCATCTCTCTACTTTTGACGATTATGAATTGCTGAATTGTCTGCCGTTCAAAATCAACTCTATTCAACAAAATCACCAAAAAATAGCTCATCAGCTTTTTGCAATGGTACAAAGTTTATTAAAACAAGAACCGGTAAAAAATCAGATCATTCCGGCAACCATTATTTGGCGATAAAAATAAAGGGTTCATTGCGAACCCTTTACTTTTTTACTTTAAACTAAACGCTGTTCAATAATGCCGCCACCCAAACAAAGCTCATCCAAATAGAAAACTGCCGATTGTCCGGGAGTCACTGCAATTTGTGGTTCATCAAAGCGTACTTCAATCAAATCATCATTTAATGGAATAATTTGACAAGGCACATCCTGCTGACGATAACGTGTTTTCACTGTACAACGCAAAGGTTGTTTTAAAGGCTGACGATCAACCCAATGTAATTGTCCGGCGATCAACCCTTTAGAGAATAAGCGCGGATGGTTATGACCTTGCGACACAATCAACTCATTATGTTCCAGATCTTTATCCACCACATACCAAGCCTCGTCGCCGGCATTTTTCAATCCGCCGATACGTAACCCTTTACGCTGCCCAAGCGTGTGATACATCAATCCATCGTGACGGCCGATAACTTCACCATCTACCGTACGAATATCTCCGGGTTGTGCCGGCAAATAACGCGCCAAGAAATCTTTGAATTTACGCTCACCGATAAAACAGATGCCGGTAGAATCTTTTTTCTTAGCCGTAACCAAACCCAAATCTTCTGCAATTTGACGCACCACCGGCTTTTCTAATTCGCCTACCGGAAATAAACTTTGTCCAACCTGTTTATGGCTCAAAGTGTAAAGGAAGTAACTTTGATCTTTATTACCATCCAAACCGCGTAATAACTGCGCATTCTCATCATCACCTCGACGGCGCACATAATGCCCTGTGGCAATATAATCCGCGCCTAAATCTTCTGCGGCGTATTCCAAAAATGCTTTAAATTTAATCTCTTTATTACACAAAATATCCGGATTCGGCGTTCTGCCCGCTTTGTATTCTTGCAAAAAATGTTCAAATACATTGTCCCAATATTCCGCCGCAAAATTAATTTTATGCAGTTTTATACCTAATTTATCGCATACTGCTTGCGCATCGGCTAAATCTGCTGCTGCTGTACAATAATCGGTATCATCATCCTCTTCCCAATTTTTCATAAACAAGCCTTCCACTTGGTAGCCCTGTTGTTGAAGAATATAGGCAGATACGGATGAATCTACACCTCCTGACATTCCGACAATCACTTTTTTCTGTTGGTTTTCTGCAAATTGTTGTGGTGATATTGTCATCAGATCAGTAAATGTTTTTGAAATTAATGCCATTATTTTTCCTTTGTTTTATGCTTAAAACGATAAATATGCTATGAAATCTGCGTATCTTAAAAACTCTCAAACAAAATAGCAAACAATCACAAACATTGTCGTTATCTTGGTGTTAACGTGCAAATTTATATAATTGATTTATTAAGATTATTCCCAAAACAATACAAACTGCACCTATAAAAAAATAGAGAGTGGGAATTTCACTTAAAAATAACCACGCCAAACACATTGAAAAAATCGGTTCAGATAATTCTGTTACCTGCACTTTCGCCGCACTTAAATACACCAGTGCTTTTGTCGTACAATAAAAACCTAATAATGTCGGTAAAACCGCTAACGCCAACAAATTCAGCGCAATGCTCCACGACCAATTGATGGTTTCAAAATGTTGTATAAATGGAAACAATAAATAAATTGCACCAAAAAACATCAACATTTTGGTTAAAGGCAAGCCACCATTCAGCCTAAATCGTTTTATAAAAACAGAAAATAAACCATAACCGATGCCAGCTAAACTCGCATTCACAACTGCCTGCCAAGTGCCGGAGCCGGACCACGAAATAATAAAAATACCCAAAATAGCGATTAAGGTACCGACAATAGCAGAAAAAACGATTGGTTCGGCAAGCAATAACCAGCCACCGATCAATGCTGAAACGGCGGCAGACGCCATCAAAACTACCACTACATTGGCGGCTTGACCATACTGATAGGCGAGCGTTTCAAAGAAGAACATTACAAACACGCCGAGAAAAGCACAAAAGGCAATTTGCCCCCAAAGTTTTACGGTCGATGAATAGTGCGGACAAATGCTTTGCTGTTGCTCTTTTTGCGGTTGACGAAATAGCACTATGCTCACTAGAACAAATGCGATGATTGTTTTAATAAAAGAAATCGCTTCAATCGTTAAACCTTGTTCAATCAAGACTTTACTGAAAATGCCAATCGTACTATTGAGTGCTGCGGCGGATAATGCAAGAAAAATACCGAGAGTTAATCTATTTTGCATTGATATTTCTCCGAAAAAAGATAATTGAAAAACGGATATGCGTACTGAATTACACATATCCATTAAGGCATAATGGAAAGCGACATTCTTTCCTTAATGTTATCAATTCACAGCGCAATGCTTAATAGCGTTACCTGATGAATGAAATTATAAAATGCGACCGGCTTCTTGCAGTTTTGCTTGACGTTCGGCCTCTTTCGCCATTCTGGCTTTACGTGCATCACAAGGTTCTGGGCAATCGCACACCTTTTCTAAGCCGAGTGAAGAGATGCCGCCACAACTGCCGCTGATGGTTTTACGTTTAATGATATAGCCGATTGCCATTGCGAAAATTACAACTACGAAAAACCCGAATGTAATTAAAAATAATTTCATTACTTCTCTCCTTCTTTATGATTGTGCAACAATTTTGCAAATGCTGATGACATTTTAACTTCAAATCCTTTTTCTGTCTTAACAATCAGATAAATGGCAAGATTTTCTTTTTCAGCCAGTTGCAAAGCCTTTTCCGCACCAAGAACATATAAACCGGTAGCATAGCCGTCAGCAATCATACAGCTCGGATCAACTACAGTGATTGAAGCTAAATTATGCTGCAACGGATAACCGCTATTCGGATCGATTTCGTGCGAGAAACGTTTCCCATTTTCCTCAAAATAATTGCGATAATCACCGGATGTCGCCATAGACAAATTGCTTAATCCGATAATCTGTTCTACCGCACGAGAACCGTCAAATTCAGGCTTTTCAATCGCAATCTGCCACGCCTGACCTTTTTCATTCACGCCTTTGGTATGAATTTCGCCACCAATTTCAACTAAATAATCGCTAACACCGATACTTTCTAAATAAGAGGCAACTTTATCAACCCCAAACCCTTTTGCAATGGAAGATAAATCAACATAAAGTTCGGGTATCTTTTTAATAAGTGCCGGCTTACCGTCTGTTTCGGAAACGGATAATTTATCAATACCGGTCCACGCCTTGCGTTTTTCAATATCTTCCGGCGCCGGTTCTTTATCCAATCGTTTTTCCGGCCCGAATCCCCATAAATTAACTAATGGCCCGACCGTTACATCTAATGCACCTTCCGTTTTCTGGTGTAATTGAATCGCTGCTTGTACCACTTCAGCAAAATCCTTAGACACCACAAAAGGTTTATCTATCTCTTTACTTTGATTAAAACGACTCAGTTCAGAATCCTTCTGATAAGTCGACATCTGATTATTGACCTCCTTAAGCAGTTGGTCAATTTGCTGATGAGCCATCTCCGGCTCAGTATTTATTCCCTTATCCAAATATTTAATATGGTAAGTGGTTCCCATTGTTTTGCCCGATAGATTGACAATTTCCGTCTGATCACCACAAGCAACAAGAAAAAAGGCTAGCCCTGTGAGGGCCAGCCAATGTGTTAGTTTTTTCAATAACATAATGAATCAAGTTTGATTTATTAACCACCGAAATTATCTAATAAGATATTTTCGTCTTCTACACCAAGATCTTTCAGCATTTTGATCACTGCTGCATTCATTACCGGAGGCCCACACATATAGTATTCACAATCTTCAGGCGCTTCGTGATTTTTCAGATAGTTTTCATAAAGCACATTGTGAATAAAGCCGGTGTAACCATCCCAATTATCTTCCGGTAACGGATCTGACAACGCAACGTGCCAAGTGAAGTTATCGTGTTCACGCTGTAACATATCGAAATCTTCAACATAGAACATTTCACGTTTAGAACGCGCACCATACCAGAATGAGATCTTACGTTTAGAGTGCAAACGTTTTAATTGGTCAAAGATATGTGAACGCATCGGCGCCATACCTGCACCACCACCGATAAATACCATTTCAGCATCAGTATCTTTGGCAAAGAATTCACCGAACGGCCCTGAAATTGTCACTTTATCACCCGGTTTTAATGACCAAATATAAGATGACATTTGTCCCGGTGGAACATCAGGATTACGTGGAGGTGGCGTAGCAATACGCACGTTCAACATAATAATGCCTTTTTCATCCGGATAAGATGCCATTGAGTAAGCACGTGTGATATGTTCATCCACTTTAGAAACATAACGGAATAAATTATATTTTTTCCAGTCCTCTTGATATTTTTCAGGAATATCAAAATCACTGTATTTAACAGTATGAGGATCAGCCTCAATTTGGATATAACCACCGGCACGGAAAGGCACTTCCTCACCTTCCGGAATCGCCAACTTAAGCTCTTTGATAAAGGTTGCTTTATTATCGTTGGAGATAACGGTACATTCCCATTTTCTTACACCGAAAATTTCTTCCGGCAATTCAATGTCCATATTACCTTTTACGTTTACCTGACAAGACAAACGATAGCCTTCAGCAGCCTCTTTCTTATTAATATGTGATAACTCCGTAGGGAGAATATCACCACCACCGCTTATGACTTTTACGCGACATTGACCACAAGAGCCACCGCCACCACAAGCGGATGAAACGAAGATCCCTTTGCTTGCTAATGCACCGAGTAATTTACCGCCCGCCGGCAATGTAATTGCCTTGGAAGGATCGTGATTAATGGTAATGGTAATATCACCAGTATTTACCAGCTTTGATTTAGCAAACAGGATTAATACCGCCAATACTAAAATAATGACGGTAAACATCGCTATTCCTAATGTAATTTCCATTATTTATCCCCTTTTACAACTGGATGCCTGAGAAAGACATAAAACCAAGTGCCATCAAGCCGACTGAAATAAAGGTAATACCTAAACCTCTCAATCCTTTCGGCACGTCAGAATATTTCATTTTCTCAGTAATACCTGCTAAGGCCACAATGGCTAACATCCATCCTAGACCGGCACCGATGCCATAAACAACGGATTCACCGAAGTTATAATCACGTTGCACCATAAAAGAAACACCCCCGAAAATCGCACAGTTTACTGTGATTAACGGAAGGAAGATCCCCAATGCGTTATAAAGTGCCGGGAAGAATTTGTCCAAAACCATTTCCAGAATTTGCACTAATGCTGCAATAACACCGATGAAAGTGATGAAGTTCAAGAAACTTAAATCAACACCTTGTGCTAAGGCGCCATCACGTAAAATCAGGTTATAAACAATATTGTTTACTGGAACAGAAATTCCTAACACGACGGTTACTGCAATCCCAAGCCCAAATGCAGTTGAAACTTTTTTGGATACAGCTAAGAACGTACACATTCCTAAGAAGAAGGAAAGTGCCATATTTTCAATAAATATGGATTTTACAAATAAACTAATATAGTGTTCCATTGTATTAATCCTTCTCTACTTGTTCCGGTTTCCAAGTTCTAAGACCCCAAATAATGAAGCCGATGATAAAAAATGCGCTTGGTGCCAACAGGAATAGACCGTTAGTTTGATACCAACCACCGTCTTGGATAGTTTGGAAAACTGTTACACCGAACAATTTACCTGAACCGATTAATTCACGAATAAATGCAACGATAACAAGCATTGCACCATAACCTAAACCGTTACCGATCCCGTCAAGGAAACTGTCAACCGGTTTTTCTTTCATTGCAAACGCTTCCGCACGTCCCATTACGATACAGTTGGTAATAATCAAGCCGACGAATACCGATAACTGTTTAGAAATATTATAAGCATATGCCCGTAATATTTGGTCAACCACGATAACCAATGATGCAATGATCGCCATTTGTACGATAATACGAACGCTATTCGGAATGTAATTACGAATACAAGAGATAAAGAAGCTTGAAAACGCAGTAACCAAACTTACAGAAATCGCCATTACGATTGCTGTTTCAAGTTTTGTCGTTACCGCCAATGCTGAACAAATCCCGAGAATCTGCAAAGCAATCGGGTTGTTATTAATAACCGGATTAAGCAATAAATCCTTTTTAGTTTGTTTATCAGCCATTGTTTAATACTCCTTCTTTAAGTTTAGCTAAGAAAGGACCAAAGCCTTTCGGACCAAACCAGAATTTAAACGTATTTTGCACACCATTACTGGTTAATGTCGCACCGGACAATGCATCAATACCGTGTGCTTTATCAGCAGAACCACCTTTACTTACGTGAAGAGCCATTTGGTTTTGATCGTTATAAATGGTTTTACCTGCAAACATAGACTGCCATTTCGGATTTTCGATCTCACCACCCAATCCCGGAGTTTCCCCCTGATCATAGTAAGTAATACCGTTAATGGTGTTTCCATCCGGTTGTACAGAGATAAAACCGTACATTACAGACCACAAACCGGTACCATAAATTGGTAACACAACCTGCTTAACTTGACCGTTATCATCTTTTACCAAATAAACTTCGGCATAATTAGCACGGCGACCGATTTTAGCAAAATCGTCTTCTCCTAAAGCAATACTCGTTGACGGATCTTTTGCTGCTTTCGCTGCATCAAAGTTAGCTTGGTTTGCAACAAAATCACCACTGTTTAAATCAACCAAGCGAGGTTCGATGTATTTATTATACGCTTCTGTAATATTGCCACCGGACTTCAATAAACCTGCAACGCTAAGAATATTTTTTTGTTTATCCAACAATTTTTGTTCTTGTTGAAGCGGTTTTAACGATACGGCTGATCCTGCAACGATAACAGAACACACTAAACTGACTAAAATAACAACAATCAGTGTGCCGATAACACTATCTTTCTTAAACATTACGTGCTCTCCTACGTTTGATATTCGCTTGAACAACAATGTAATCAAACAATGGTGCAAACAAGTTAGCGAATAAAATAGCCAACATCATACCTTCCGGATATGCCGGGTTCACAACACGAATAAGAACAACCATTACACCGATTAATGCACCATACCACCATTTACCTTTGTTAGTGAATGAAGCGGAAACCGGATCAGTTGCCATAAAGAACATACCCAAAGCAAATCCACCTAATACTAAGTGCCAGTACCAAGGCATTGAGAACATTGGATTAGTATCTGAACCGATTAGATTGAATAGGCAAGAAGTCGCAATCATACCAATCATTACACCGGCAATGATACGCCAAGAGGCGATACGTGCGAAAACAATTACTGCCGCACCGATGATTAATGCAAGTGTAGAAACTTCACCGATTGAACCTGGAATGTTTCCTAAGAAAGCATCCATCCATTGAATTGGTTGTCCGGTAGTTACCTGTTTTAATGCACCTTCACCGCCTACAGCCCATTGAGAAAGTGCGGTCGCACCGGAAAAGCCGTCAGCAGCAACCCAAACGGAATCCCCTGAAATTTGTGCCGGATAAGCAAAGAATAAAAACGCACGACCCGCTAATGCCGGGTTCATAAAGTTTTTACCAACACCACCGAACACCTCTTTCGCGACCACAACCCCGAATGTAGTTGCTAACGCAGCCTGCCACAATGGTAATGTAGGTGGTACGATTAATGCCAATAGGATAGAAGTAACGAAGAAACCTTCATTAATTTCGTGTTTACGCACAGTTGCAAATAACACTTCCCAGAAACCACCAACCACAAAAACGGTTAAATAAATTGGCAGGAAGAAAATTGCACCTAATACCATTTTAGCCAATACACCGGCATCCGGTGAGACAACACCCAATGCGTTTGCTAACGCAAAATGCCAATCATTATTGACGTTTTGTGCCAAATTTTGTGCAAAATCACCGACACCTAACGCCAAAATAGATTGTGCACCCACGTTGTACATACCGTAAAACATTGCTGGGAAAAGTGATAACCACACTAATACCATCATTCGTTTTGAATCTAATGCATCACGTACGTGAGAGGCTTTTTTCGTTACTGTTCCCGGTGTATATAAGAATGTTGCGGTTGCTTCAAATAATGAATACCACTTCTCATACTTTCCACCAGGCAAAAAAGCAGGTTCTATTTTCTCTAAAAAATGTTTTAAACCCATTTTTAACCTTCCTTCTCGATCTTATCTAATGCTGCACGCAACATTGGACCATACTCGTTTTTACCCGGACATACAAAGGTACAAAGCGCTAAATCTTCTTCATCCAGTTCCAAGCAACCTAACGCCTGTGCACTGTCGGTATCGCCAGCACTTAAATCACGCAATAACAATGTCGGGATAATATCTAACGGCATAACACGTTCATAAGTACCAATTGGCACCATTGCACGGTGTCCGCCATTTATTGCGGAAGTAAATTTGAACAATTTATGTCCAAAATGACCTAGTACGGTACGAGTAATAGAGAATTTATTTGAGCCTGGTGAAATCCAGCCTAAAAACTCTTTTTCACGTCCTTCTGCAATTACAGAAACCTGTAACGCATAACGTCCTAAATAATTAACCGGAGCCACTGCAGTGTGTCCATTCAACACAGAACCGGAAATAACACGATTCTCGCCGTCAGCCAATTCACCTGCGGTCAGTTCATTTAAGTTTGCACCTAAACGGGTACGTACCAAACGTGGATTTTTGACTTGAGGACCGGCTAAAGAAACAACACGATCAACATATAATTCACCGGTGGTGAATAATTTACCAATCGCAATAACATCCTGATAATTGATATACCAGACAAATTTACTAATGCTAACAGGATCAAGGAAATGAATATGAGTTCCGCTTAAACCTGCCGGATGCGGTCCGGAAAACTCTTCTACCTGAACATTGCTCGCATTAATTGTTGGAATTGATGTGCCTGCTGCTTTACAAACAAACAGTTTACCTTCATTTAAACGACTTAATACGGTTAAACCGTTTTGGAAAGCTTCCGCATTTTCTTTAATGATAAGCGCAGGTTCAGCGGCTAATGGATTAGTATCCATCGCATTAACAAAAATAGACGACGGTTTGCTATCAATTGCAGGAATTTTACTGAACGGACGGGTACGCAATGCGGTCCATAAACCGGATTCGACTAAGTTTTGTTTCACTTGTTCGACAGTTAAATTTGCCAACTGCTCAATGCTATATTTTGCAAAGGTCATTTGGCTTTCGCCTTCTAACTTAATCACAACAGATTGTAAAACACGCTTAGCACCACGATTAATCGCAGTTACCGTTCCTGATGCCGGGGCGGTAAAGACAACGCCTGGATTCTTTTTATCTTCAAAAAGTACCTGACCTTTCTTAACAACATCACCCTCACGCACCTTCATCGAAGGACGCATACCAACATATTCTTCGCCAAGTACGGCAACTTCTGTGATGGCAGCTCCATCGTGGATTACTTGTGCTGGCTTCCCAGCAATAGGAAGATCCAAGCCTTTCTTAATTGTAATCATATCGTTTGCACTACTTTTTCGTTGGGTTAAACACAACAATTACCGTAATAGAGTAGGGATTACGGTAATCTCTCGTTTGAGTAGTTTCAAGCGAATCATCATTCTTAAGCGATATAAGTTCGGTCAAAACTTCTATAAAAACAAATAGATAATTTTCCCCAACACGCCAAGATACATAATTACACTATCCACTTAATTTTAAAACTCAAATCTGTATACTCCTTGTTCAGGTTATAAATCATAACCAAAACAATGATTTAAATAATCAGTCATACTATTGGATTAGGAGTGAACAAGGATATTTAAAACGGCTTATTGTAACCAAAAGCCCCCCTTTAATTCCAGTAAATGACTGCTTATTTTTAAAAAAAATGTGAAAATTTTGATATATTTCAATAAAAAATAACTGATTTTTTATTTATAAATCAAATAAATACTACTTTATAAGTATATTACTCACCAACACCCATACAATTTGGTGAATTTGGCACTTGTTGTAAAGATTTCCATTCTTCCGGATCATACAAATGCAACGCCAAAGCGTGCACACCGTCCGCCAACTGCTGTGCCAATAGTTGGTAAACCAAACGATGACGCATTACTGCCCGCATTGCCTGAAAACGCTCACTGACAATAATTAATTTAAAATGTGATTCATCTCCCTTTCCGGAACTATGCATATGGCTTTCATTAATAATTTCTAAATGAAGAGGAGATAATTCTTGTTGTAATAAAACCGTCATCTGTTGCTGTCTGTTCATAAAAACTCCTAAAAGTAACGATCTTCTGCGAATTACAGAATATTTTTCGCTAAAATATGATTATTCTTTTTGCTGTAAGAGGATAATTTACTTTGACTATTGATGATTTTTGTATGAATATTCGCTATTTTATAGCGATGTTTTCAACTTCTCAAACTGATAACTAATGAAATAGGACTTTATTATGTATAAATCATTAAAACGTTTCTCTTCTGCCTGCGTTGTTGTTGCCGGTTTTCTGCTTGCCGCGTGCCAAGCACCGCAAAATACCATCACTTTCACACCGCCGGCAGCAGTCGGGCCATTTAATGCACAAAACCAAAACAGCAGCGTAAGCGTTGCTTCTCGCGATCTTCGCGGCAATCAAACCGTTTCTCAATACACTTATGATGGCCAACTTTATCCGATCTTTGCTCAACCAAGCATTGCTGAAGTGTTTCAACAAGCATTACAACAAGATCTGAACAGTAAAGGTTTCCGTATTCTGCCAAATAACGCTCCAGCCGTAGTAACAGTTAACGTGAAACAATTCTATGCTAATGTAAACCAAGGCAATGTTCGCTATAAAATCGATGCTTCTGTACAGCTAAATATTCAAGTACAAAGCGCAAAAGGCGAATATAGCAAAAATATTGAAACTCACCGTTCTCAAGAAGGGGCTTTTGGTGCCAAAACACCTGAAATCCAAAAAGTGTTAAATCAGGCATTCACCGATGCGATTAATGGCATTTATCAAGATCAAGATGTTTCCAACGCCATTATTCGCCTAACTCACTAATAAAAAATTCCCTTATTCCATCTGGGATAAGGGAATCTCTCCAATTCAAAACAATCTGTTAGCTTCTTAAACTTGTAACTAATTCAACTGCCTCTTTGGTTAATTGAGTGACTTTAGCCCAATCACCGGCTGCAACTGCATCATTAGGAATCATCCAAGAACCACCGATTGTTTTAACACAATTCACTGCCACATAACTTGCCACATTTTTTGGTGATACTCCACCGGTCGGACAGAAACTTAATTGTGGTAATGCTGCTGAAATAGCTTTTAAGGCTGCCGCACCACCATTAATTTCCGCCGGGAAAAACTTAACATAAGAATATCCCAACTCTAATGCTTGCATCATTTCTGATGGCGTTGCCGTACCCGGAATTAGTGGGACTTCACGCGCTGCAGCGTGTTTTAACAGTGCCGGCGTTGCTCCCGGAGAAATCACAAATTTTGCCCCAGCTGCCACCGCCTGATCATATTGTTCAGCTGATAATACAGTTCCTGCGCCAACCAATGCATCCGGAACTTCTTTACTCAATAATTTAATTGCATCCAATGCTACTGCACTGCGCAATGTGATTTCAAAAACATTAATACCGCCCGCTTGCAATGCTTTTGCCATTGGTAAAGCATCTTCCAGTTTCTTAATCACCATCACTGGAATAACAGGAGAAGCACTGAAAACATCTTTCGGATCTAAATTCCAATTCATCGTAAATTCCTTTTGTTGTGAAAAATAAAAAAGCGTTTCAAAATTAACACAAGGCAATAAAAATTTATACTAGAAAACCACTTTTTTTGAATTCAGGTCAAAATTGTGGCTTCTTAAGCTAAGAAACCGGCGTCATTATTTTTTATGATCAAAGCCAAAATAGATTACAGCTCACTAACAAACCGACTCCAATAAAAAATAAAAGGAAACAGATTATCCCCTGTTTCCTCAGACTGCTGACAAACCCATCTTTCCAAAATCATTTGATAAAAGTGGGTTTGTTTTTTTACTTTGTCGCTTTTCTCTTGCTTTTCCTTTCAGATAACGGTGCCAGCGGTCATTTTCGCTGATTGTTTTACCCATGCCTCAAACAAGTAAAATTGACGCCATAAATAAGACAAAATAGCCCATACC
>NZ_KB903710.1 GCF_000379785.1 Gallibacterium anatis DSM 16844 = F 149
ATTATCAAATAAAGGAGGATTTATGTCAGAAACCTTTGGATATAAATTAGGCAAATTTATCAAAAATAACTTTTCTTCTTCAACTCAAAAAGTAGTAAGTGCGGGGGTTGATTCGCTTGAGAAACGGTTGAATAAACCTGTAAAGCCAAAAAGTAAAAGATATACTAATTCTAGCGACAATGATGAAGTTACAGATGTTTGTGATGCATTTGCAAAATCATTAGAGATAGATGCCTCCCTCACCTATTACGAAAAAATAAAATAGGCGGCAATGAGAAAAGGCAATAGATTCTTATCAAAAAAATAAAAAAGGTTATACTCTCGAACAATCAAAACATATGGCAATGTTAGCGATAGCAAAAGCATTTAAAGCGTTTCATCAAGCGTCCTCTCTCTTCTGATTTTTGTCACACTTTTTAATCAATAGGCTTTACATATTGCGATTTATGATGTAGATTTTTTTCATTGGTTACTATATTTGGTGTTAAGTCCAACAATGAGTCGTACATTTATAGCAAAATTTTTTCCATATGTATCAAATTACAAAGAGCTGGATGGATTAAAAAAACTAGAGTTCAGAAAAAACGAAAGTATCCAATTTTTGAGCGATACTGTCTTAAACTCCAGTAGTTTCTATACCAATGAAACAAATGATCAGTGGATTTTAGTTTTTTTTGAAAATTCAATATATAAAAAGATCATTGAAGTAAAGATAGAAAGTTGTCGTTTATCTAAGCTAGATAACACTCCGGAAAAAGGTCAATACCATTGGAAAATGATTTGCCATATAGAAAATAATCGTACCCAAAATGGTGAAATCGCATCTGACTTATTTACTGATGAAATTGTTGAAGCAATGTCTAAATACATCAGATCTAGCAAGACAATAACTAAAGACAAATACAGAGAAAGTAAAGATGCTTTTTATGAGGTGATAGATCCCTATGGCTTTGGTTTTTTCTCAACAATTAATGATAATGAACCGCCATACTATAATGCCAACTTCTCTAGAAGAATTTTGCTAACAGCTTTATTGTTTACATATAACGATATTTTGTCTGTATTTGTTAACAAATTAGATGAACTTAATACTATTCAGGATGAAGATGAACGAGTAAAAGAAATAAAATATTTATATAATAAAAACTTAGAATTTAACACTATATATTCAAATAGCGATCTAATTAACCCTCAAAGGGATATAAAATATACTTGGAAAAACTTAGATAGTATGTTTGAATTGTCTTCTAGAGTAGACAATGTAGATAAAAGACTTACAGCATTAAATAACGATATAATTAGAAAAGAAGAAGCTCAATATAGGAAAAATCGTCTTTCCCAAGAAAAACATATCCTTGAGGGCAAGAATAACACTCAAAATAGTGGTTTATATGAACCAAATACAAAAAATGAGAAAGGATTTTTATCGCTTATCAACAATATTATCACATACATACTCAAATAACAGGTGAATATTATGGACACACAAACCAACAAAACAAACAAATTTGTTAGTATCATTGTTTCCTTAATTACCAATGTATTTTTTATATCAGTAAAAATTATAGTGGCAATTTTTTCGTTAGTATTTCATTTGGGATCTAAGAGCTCATCTGATGATGAACGATTGAATAATTCCAGTAAAAATCCTGAAGTTACAACTGTTTCTGGTGAGGGAATAAAATTATATAATCTTGATGGTCAACATCCATACTACGGATATAATGAAGATGATTCCTAATCACTAAAAGAATTAATTTTAAAAAATTCCCCACCCGGTTAGGTAGGGAATCTTTTACTTCTACTTCAATCCAATTTTACCTTGGATTTTATTATCAGCTACATTAGCTATTGTTTGAGAATATCGTTGTCCACTCTCCTCAGCTTTTTTAGCTCCTAGAGCTAAATTATTAGCAATATTCCCAACCTCAACTCCGGCTTTTCCCATCGCCATCATAAAGAATGCTGGTAATACAATAAACATCGCACCAATAACCAATTTGACGATACTGCTGTCGCTTGGTGCTGTAATAGTTGAAAAATCACCCATTGCAGTTAATAACCAACTATCCAGCCATCTCGCGAGCTCCCACCAGAATGTTAAGAAATAAAGCCCGAATTGCATAAATGTTATTGTCATTGCTGCTTTAATGCTATAACCACTAAATAACATTATAAACGGGATAGAGATCACCAGAGCCATAGCGAGAAAACCCTGAATCATTGGTAACGCTTGCCGCATTGCATCAAAACCAGGAGAAGCCACCGCATTCCCAGTAGTTACCCCAAAAAAAGATAACATTTCTGATCCCCATTCTGTTACAACACCTAAACCGGTATTATTTCTCACATCAGAAAGATTTTGATATTTCGTTCCATTTTGAACAGCAATGCGTTGAGGTTGAATCAATGTACGAACTAGGAGATCATCATCTGACAGTTTGCTTTTTAACCCAGATAAATTGCCGGCTCGCCAATTATTAAAACGTTGTAATAAATTAGGATTATATTGCTCTAAAATCCTTGCTTTTAACCCGATACCATTGGCATCCCACCATTCATTGCATTTCGGGAATCCACCTTTGCCGGTATTCGGCAACGCCTGATCACGTTTTGGATCATAAGGCCATTGTTTACGAGGCATCTGCGAACGATAATTATCATATAATCCCGGTGTTTCTACCATTATCCTTGATCCAATCCAATCAAGATCTCTTGCTTGAGCTTCATTCACTTCAGCCTGCTTGCGTTTAATTTTTTTACGTGCCGGAACATAACATTGTTGAAAAAAGTCTGTTATTTCTTGGCGTAAAACTGGGCTGGTTACTTGAGTATTTTGGACATCAAAACGTAATTGCCTAACATCAACTGAACAAGGAATAGCGGTGATAGCTGCCTGTGTTACTGCTTTGCTTAACACTGTTGTGAATGCCCACCAAAGCGGTAGCTTAGCCTGTTGTCCATCTAATGTAGTTTGCATATCTTTTAGGACACTTTCTTGAGGTTTGATTGTTTGATATCCACATTGCTTCGCTCGCGTTTCATCAAATACTAAAGTATTTACAGAAGCTGTCATTAACGGCATACAGGTAAATACAATAATAACAATGCTAAGATAGAAAGCGTGTTCAATACGATTTAGCAATAATTTGCCTTTATTACCCTCATCATCACCCTCTTCACGCACTTTTAACCAAAGTCTGATTATATGGGCTAAAAATGGCGTAGCAAATAAGCCTGTTTCTACAAAAGTATCCCATATTGTATTATTAATAACCCAACCTAATAAGGTGAGAAAATACTCAAAATAGCTATTTGTAACTAATTGCACATCTAGCATAATATCCTCCCCTTAATTGTTGTTGAAGATGTTTCAAATGCTGTACTTTGCGCATTTTCTTTGTGCAGGATAATTTTTCATAAACACAACAACGTCTTTTCATCTTTTTCATTATTTACCTCCAATGAGAGATTAAAACAGAGAGTTCGGAAACGGCGATAAACACCACAAACAACACCATTGGACGTTTTGTTCGTTGTTTCCAAAACTCACTCTTCGATGCAATTTTCAACATTAAAAATAGCACCACTCCGTATAAACAAATTCGCCAAACCAAAAATACTGCTTGGTAATGTTCGAAAAAGGCTTTAATCTGAGTTCCCGGAAAAGCGTGCATCCCCAATGCAAGCAGCAGGAGAGATAACAGCAATAACGCTGCTATCATCAGTAGAAATTTGCCACCCTGTAACAGTTTTTGTTTTGTCATCACATTCTCCTGTTTAAAAGTTGAACTAAATCGGCAAGTAATTTATTTTTCTTTAACATTTTCCTGCTCCTAACCAGCTATCCACAGTGTTATGCACAGAGATTGGGGATAACGGCGATATCGATACTGGTTGATCATTAGAAAATGGATCACTAAGTAATGTGTTATGCAACAAATCGACAAGATAATACGCTTCCATTTCATCCACGACCGCCATATAAAAACGCAACCTAGGTGCAGAAAAATCTGGGAATTGGGTGTGTCCGGCGATGTTGATGGTAAGGTTAAAACGCCCCACGTCGCCAATAAACAACACGCGCACATATTGTTGTTGGTAAATCAGATAAGGTTTAATCTGCATCGAGCGTAAATGACCGGTGCAAGCACTGATCACTTCAATTAATCGCTTCAATGCCGCTTTAAACATCGGCTGAATTTCCAAACGCTCAAACGGTGGCACTTTATTTTCAAACAGACGTATCACGTTCATTCAGATTCTCCTTCATCTTCTTTAATGCCTCTCGCTTTATCCAACTGTTTCGCAATCAGAAATGCGGCTTCAAGTTCACTAATGTTATGTTGTCGCATTAACTGCATTCTCGCCGCCTTTTCTTCCGGTTCCGTCATTGCCAGTGCGAGATATAGGCTCGGCGGTACGACCCTGAACAGCGCCTCGATGCTGTCTGATAACACCACACCTTCGGTATATTTTTTATCTTCTTTGCGTGCTGAACGAATTAAGCTCTTTTGCTCCTCCGTCAACGGTTTAAATCGGCAAATTTCACCGATTTCGTAATCATCAACACCGCATAACAGCTCCCACCATTCAAGCATATTGATAAGTTTTTTCGCATCATTCGGGAAGTCTTTCATATTTTGTGTGGCTAGCCATAGCCAGATACCGAGCTTACGCCACATTTTTGACCCTTTCGTTAAAAATCTGGCCAACAGTGGATTGACGGTAATGATGTGAGCTTCGTCCGTTATATTGACGATTGGTCGCCCTGAATATTGGTATTTCTCCCCAAGACTATTGATGTGATTAATTAACGAGATATAAGCGATAGCCAATTGTGCCTCATAGCCTTCTCGGGCAAAGGTCGCCAAATCAACTAAAGTAATATCTGCATCTGGCCACGCCTCCCCCTCACGATTAAAAAGTTCTGCTTCAAAACTACCTGGTTGGCAAAACATTCCCAATGATTCAGCCATATCAAATATCCGTTCACGTTTAGTTTCAGGTAGACTTTCGTCACGGCTCAACTGGTAGAGTGCATCTCTAATATCTGAGGTTAATGTTTGTCGTTTTGCTTGATAGGTTACTTCGGCAGCCATCATAATCGCTTTACGAATAATTGCTTTGTCTGCACGTGAGAGTTTTTCAGCTTCTTTGATTTCTCCGCCGGTAATCATTAGCTGCGCAGTAATTTCCATTTCACCGAGTATGTCGCGTTGATCATCACCGTCATCCTGTTCGTTGTTTTCTTCAACTTCAATTGCACCTTCTGACAAGCGGTCAGTAATAGAGTTATCCTCAATTAATTTGTGACAATCAGCAAATAACGGTAAAGTGACGCCACTGCCCGGTTTCAATGTAACTTTATTCACGCTCAATCCCAGTGATGCGGCATAATCAGCCATCAACCCAAAAGAATTACCGGCTTCAATAACAAATAATCGAGGACGATACACAGCCATCAACTGTGCAATTTTGCCATTGAGCGTTGCTGACTTCCCTGCTCCGGTTGGCCCTAGCATCAAAAGATGCGCATTTTTTGTTCTGTCTTTTTTACTCAACGGATCGAAATCAAGCGGTGCACCGCCTCGATTAAAGAATGAAATTCCGGGATGTCCAGTACCGGTTGAACGTCCGAAAATTGGTAATAGGTTTGCGATATGCTGAACAAAATTGAATTTGGTATAGAGTTGTTTGCGATCATCCTGCGGATTAAACACCATCGGTAACCAACGCAAATAGCTGTTAAGGGGTGCAATTTCATCCCCTTCTCTCACTGGGACAAGTCCATTTCCAAGCAATATTGCGCGTAATTTACGACTTTTTTTACTTAAATCATCGTCATCATCGCCTCGAACATAAAAGGCTAAACTACTGCGGTACATTTTGTGTTTGTCTTTCAAATATTGCTGTACCGTCATACAGTCCTGTTTCGCATAACGCGATTCAGTATTATCACCTTTTGCTTTATCCATAATATTGAGGATATGCTGCTCCAGTAAATCTTGCGGATAAACCACAATCGTCATTACCATTATGGTGCCCTGTGGCAGCAGATCAAACAAAGCATTACAGTTATCGCCGCGTTGCATTTCACCTGTTAATAATCCAACTCCGGGTGCTTTACGCAACGCATCAACAACAATGACTTCGTGAGGTTTTTCATCAAAATACCAGTAATCCCCTTTTGAAACAGGCGATTGCACAAACAATGATTCGGCAAAATCTTCCCAAATCATTAAATCATCCGGCTCATCACTATCTTTGTAATATTGCATTGACTGATAAAAATCGGCAGCAGGCATTATCGTTGGCGCCGGATTAAACCAACGTAACAGCCATTGATACACTTGCTTGCCATTAAGTCTTTCAAGGCGTACACCTGCACCTTGCAACGCATTCAGCACGCGTTCACAAGCGTTATTCAGTGCTTCTAACGGTTCAAGCAACTCCTCTTTTTCTTTGCCTTTGGGATTAACGTAGCGATAGATCACCATTCTGGTACGGCGTAATTGCCCACGCCACGGCGTATTGGTAATTTTTGTATCAATAAACAATCCCTCTGGGCTCGCAATATCTCGTAAATGTTTTCCCATTAAATTCAGCCACGCTTCGCTGAAAGCTGCCCCTTGCGCATTAGGCTGAATATAGCGAGCGAGTGCCTCTCTGTAGTCCTCAGCAACATCATCGTCTTGGCAATAGAATTGCACAACCCAAGGATGTGAGTCCCGTTCTTCAAAACTATCTTGCAAGGCATCTTTTATTTGCGTTCTAAGTTGATTCAAATAAGCAACTGAACGCCCCTCTGTACCAATTGGCTTGACATCAAACACTGCACCAACTGACTTACCGTCTTCCAACAAAATTGCATTATCATCATCAAGAAATTCGACCCACGGCAAGCGTCCCACAAATGAGCTACATTGCTCAAAAGTTTTGTTGTAATCGGCATTTGTGTAAGGCTCACGTTTTATTACGGTATTCACTGTTTCACTCATCATTTGCCTCACTACCATTAATAAGTCGCTAAACGCTCGCCGGCTTGCGCATACTGCACCCGGCTGTAAAAAGGAATTACCGTGCTATATCCGGGAACCGGCATTGGCTCAGCCGTGTCAGAGAGGTGAGGAAAGATATACATCACCAAATCGGGATTTGGTAAGCGTGGGAAAAGATTAGTGATCTCATTTTCTGCCGTTCTGGTATAACTCTCTTGTTCTTGAAAATTAACCGCACGTACTGGATCTTGAGCAACATTCTGTCGTGTCGGAATTAAATTACCGTTACCACTCTTCTTTTGCCACAAGTCCAACATCGTCTGATCACCTCTTGGCAACAACTTTTCTTGCGAGGTAGAACAAGCGGCTAAACTCATCACAGCAGCAAGTAAAATCGTCAAACTCATTATCTTTTTCATTGTGTTGTCCTCTTAATCAAGTTGTTTGCGTTGATTGTTATTTAAGTAGTTCACTTTTCGCCCATTTGGCTCATAATCAATATCAATCGACTGTGTCAAATGAATAGCGACAGGATGACCCGGCGGTACATAAATTGCGTCAAATGTTTGTCCAAACCGTTTTCTTAACCACTCTGTTGTATCTTTTAAACCGGCTCCCAACGCTTGTCCCATCAAGTATTTGCCTTGATCACCCGTTACCGCACTCACCACGCTTGCTCCATCAGTTACGGTCGTTGTTTGACTTTGTGAATAAGCATCCGCTGCAGCGGCAACACCGCCTAAAAGGAAATTAGAAGTGAGGTATTCCGGTGCATTGGTTTTTCGGTCACCCGGTACGCAAGGCACACCGTATGGATCTGAAATCCAACCAATTCCATCGCTGTTGCCACTACTGCTACTGCGTTTGCTTTGTGGCCAAGTGCGAACACGTCCATCATTAAATACCAATGTGATACTCATCACCTTGCCTCGTACACAAGATAACGTCCAGTCGCCGCTTGCCGTTCCGGATAAAATTGCCCCCTCTACATTCGGCAACATCATCCCGTTCGCAGTGAGATTCTCTTTGCCTACAAGCACTTTAAATGGATATGGATCGCTTACTACACCATCAATCGGTACGCGACCCAATAATGCTGTCATTGCAACCGATCCAATTAAGGTGGAGTTTTCCGGCAAGGTATAAATAGGCACAGGAGGCTTCTCTTCTGCTGATGTTCCTTTTTTCTTGCCAGTGAAGTCTTCGTGCGCCTTACCTAATGCAGACTTATCCAGTTCACTAAAAAGACTAGGGAAACCGAACTGTTCTGCTTGCTGACCGGCTGTGACAGGGTTACCGTTACGATCTAAAGCTTGCATATCTGCCGGCATTACCCATTGCATACCGCCGCTAGTATTACCAATAGGAAAATCCTCACCATTTCCGGATTCTGCTGCGAATAAATTGGCATCATCCTTTTTTGTCTCGCTGGGTTGAACTTTACTTTCCAACGCTGACAGATTAGCAAGGCGTTTTTCCAGCTCTTCTGTTAGGCTTTCTGTGCGTTGCTGTAATGCTTGTTCAAATTCAATCGACATCGCATTGCGCTCCTGCGCTAATGCAGCTTGAATTTGCTCATCAACACTCTCACTTTTATCTGTGAGAGTTTTGTTCTTCTTCATTAATGCTTCGTTTTGTGCCTTTACGTCTGCAATATCTTGTCTTGCGCGCTTAATCGTACCGATTAAGGTACGAATGGTATCTTGTGGCGTATCACCCTCGATCCCTAACGCGCGTAATTCTTCCGGCTTAAGATCATAAAGTGCATACTGTTGTGTTTGTGATGTAGCATTTTCTTCCGACTTAAACACTTTAAGCCCAATGATCACGGCAATAGCAACCGCACTGGGAACAATAATTTTTAATAAGCCATTTTGCTTCAATTTCATTTTTTGCCCCCTTGATGTTGATTCTTACTGATTTTTTTAATCACTCTTTTAGGTTCAGGGATCATTGCTTTATCAGCACTACCAATTGATACTAAGTAGACTGTAGTAGTATCTTCGGCAGATCCTCGTCCGCCTAGCCAATTATGCTGATAGGTCGCCGCATAAAAACGCCCTTGGATATAACGGGGATCAAGTTTAATCATCTCATATGACTGGTTTTTAATTTTTACGGCAGTGACTACATAATCTCCGAGTTGCCAAGCAGCCAACGGCGTAGTTTTCACTGGTAGCCCTGGTAATAGTGTGGTGATATGATTAGGTAGACGGTGATGCACACTCTGTACACCGTCTAATGGCTCAACAGTACGTAACGGTGCATATAGCGATTGTGCGGCATAACGCGTCAATGCTGCCGGTGCTGGAAGCGTTAACTTTGGCTGTACGATATCAGCAAGTGGATTTTTATCTTGTGAATGCTCTTCATCACCGCTTATTTCATCCATATTAGATTTTGGTTCATAAATTAATTTAATTGGTTCCAACTTGTCTTTATGCTCATTCGCTGCAACATCAAGCAAGATAATTTCACCATTTTGCATATCCTGTAGCTGTAAACGAGTTTCAGGGAATGCTTGTGTCGGTTTTAAATAGAGTGTACCTCCGGCATTCTGAATACGTAATTTGCTAGACAATGAAGGTGGGTAGCCAATTTTCACGTTGCGATCAACAAAAATAATACGCTCTTGATTAACGTTAAGATCTATTGCCAACGGCGTGCGTTGCCATTGCATTAACACATCGGCATAACTTTGCTGAAAGAACGCTATACCACCTAAGAAAAGTGCTGTTTTTAGGCTATTTTTCATTTTCATTCTGTTTTCCCTCATTTGTTGCCGCTGTTGCCGCTTCTAAACGCTTAGGCACATCTGCATAGCAATCAAGTCCTAAACCCCACGGATTTTTCTCCAGATCTACATCCATTCTTACAACTTTCACCGGATACCGAACTAAAGTACGTTTCACGGTTTCATCGCCGTAATATTCATCGGTGCTCAAATCAAGATTAACAATCCAATCGTTTTTACTTAAAACCTGAACCCGATCTTGACTGAAGCCACGTCCCGGAATTTCATACACACCGCGAACACGATTTTTTAACTCTCCGAAACTGTCTCTATCTTTATAATCCTGCTCAAGATAGGCTTTACAACTTGGCGTTAAATAATTACTTAATGAAAAAATGTTGCGTTTATAATCCTCTTTTCCATCGGTTGGCCAACGGTTAAGTTGCTGGAAAATGTAATAAGCAAATCCGTAAACTGTTGAGGGTGGAACCTCCCACCAAGGACGCTGACTGCCTGCTCGTAAATCAGGCGGTGTATAAATCTGTAATCGGCTCGGTGCAGTAGACCAGCCAATCCCCATTAACAAAATAATGGCAAATAACCCTGCGATGACTATTCGCAGTGTCTTAATGTGATAATCTTTATCTGTGAGTCGATTTTTAAATTTGCTTTTCATAATTTTTAACCACGGCGAATAGACCAATACTTACGGTTATCCGTTTTATCAATAAGTAAACGATTGGTTTTGAAACGTTGTTCAAGATAACGAGGCAGCCAAGTATCAGGCTTACCCCGTTTTAAACGGGCGATCACATTACCGCCCTTAAAGGTGAAGAGAAAAGCAAGCCCAAGTGCACAAGTTGGAATCAAAGCCCAATCTCCGACTAGTGCTGTTGCGACTATACCCAACAACAATCCGACGACAAAACCAACACCGAATACCACAAGTAATTCGGATATGGTCATCCCTCTAAACACAACAGGCTGACGGTTAAGACGCTCAGGCAGGAATTGGATAGTTTCATCTTTTTCCATACGTGCTTTTCTCCTAATTCTTACAGGATGTCTGCTGACTTAGTAATTAACCAAATAATGACAACCAATAAAACTGCGCCAACCAATGCTTGCATTGCTAAATCACCCCAAGTTTTCTTACCAGATGAAATCTCGCCGTAAGTTGAGACGCAACTTGATGCAACTCGCAAAAACGCATAAGCAGCAATCAATAATCCACCTAAAATTGCACCGTCATACGCATAGTTTTTAATCGTTTCCATAATGCCTTTACCGGTACCCCTTGATGGATCTTCCATTTTTGGTAAACCGGCAGCAAAAACAGGCGAACTTAGCAATGCGCCCATTACCACCAAACCGGTCTGTTTAGCACGACTTTTAACTTTTTGATAAGTTTGAATAAATTTAGGCATAAAAGCTCCTTTAGTTAATGTTTATCAATAAGAAAATAACAGGCAATACAAAACAGCACAGCAAGACGAATCAGCATCGCAAAAACGTCTTCTTTCGATAGATTTTCCTTATCTATTCCCTTATAAGCACTGGATACAATCCAAGCACCGATAAGGAGTAGAAATGTCAACACCAAGCCAACAAAAATATCGTGAGCTCCGGCAGCATCTGTTCCTGCAATGCTGCTAAACGCTTCTGTAGCAAGACTCATTTAAATCACCTTGCCGCTTTGTTTTGCTGAAGATAATCACCATCCAACGATTGCAATTGCGCCGGCTGTCGCGGTTGCGCGCGATCATTGTTTAGAAAATGATTTATGCCGGTAGCGACAACATTGATATCGGTATGGGCTTGTCGATAATCGAAATAGAATCGATTAGTTGGAACATTACGAGCTTGAGCTTGTGCACGCTGTAATGATTGTTTTGCAGCTTGTAATTGTTTAACCGCTTGTGCTAACTCGCTTTGTTCACTTGCCAATGCAGATGAACTGAAAGCAAACACTGCAATTAAACTTGCAACGAGAGAGATTGATTTTAATTTCTTGCACATACTGTTGTTCTCCTAAAACCTGGAGAGCACAGTATTAAAAATCACGATTTTGAAAGATATAGGAAATTGATTATCCAAAAAAATCAAAAAAAATCCGGAGTTTACATACTAATTGATCTAAATGTTTAATCAAAAAAAGATTGACTAAATAAAAGTCATTAATCAATAATGGAAGGATAAATCGCTATCGTTGATAGCATTTATAACGGCTGACCTGTAATGCCGTGTTTGACGTTGTCAAATGTATGGTCGCCCTTTAAACCTAGGTAGGGGTTTCAAAATAAATTACCGCCCTTTGCTAAGGCTGCGAGCACTTTGAGACCAGCCTCTATCGTGCAAACGATGGTGAGTGTTTGTTTAACAATTAACTAACCCTGTGGGGAGCAATCCCGACAGGAAAGCTCCTCACTTAATGAGAGGAGTATTAAATTTATGGATAATACCGTGAAATTAAACTTTGATAAGTTAGTTTTCGTCAAAAAGCTGAGTGCTAACGGTTATACTCAGGAACAATCTGAGATCTTAGCGAATGCTCTTGACGAAGCATTAACAGAAAGCCAATCTCATTTGGTGACAAAAAGCGATTTAAAAGAAACCGAAAACCACTTGCTTTATGCGATAGGCGGAGGTTTCATTGCCACAATTACTGTATTAATTGCAGTGATCGGTTTAATTAAATTGCCGTAATCATCGGTTAATATTTTTACTAACCCTGTGGGGAGCAATCCCGACAGGAAAGCTCCTCACTTAATGAGAGGAGTATTAAATGAAAGATCTCAAAATCTTTAATATTCGTTCAAATGAAGCTGAAAACTATTTATTGTTAGTTGCTTCATTTGGGAAAATAGGTCTGTCGCCGGAACTCTCTATTGAGCTGGCACAGAATTTAAGGAAGGTTATTATGGACAGTCAAAAAGATCTCGTCACAAGACAAGAGTTTCAACAGGCTCATCAAGAGTTGAAAGATGAAATTCAGGAAGTTCGAGCTGAAATTCAAGCTGTTCGCACTGAATTGAAGTCTGAAATTCAGGAACTCCGCGTAGAGATCAAAGAAGTTAAAACAGATTTTTATAAAGCGATTAATCGTTTAACTTTTGCCATTATTACCTTTGTGGTTGCTATTGTTGGTGCATTATTAACTTATATCAGCTTAGCAAATTAACTTAAATAATCTAATTCACCCGTGTGGGAAATATTTTCCCGTACACGGTGATCATATTTCCTACACTTTTTTGGAGGAAATATGAAAGTTTCCATTCACTATCGGGTTTTATCTGAGTTTAAATATTTAGATAAGTCCCTCATCCAAGGATTAAAAGAAAAAGCTCTTGAATGCTGGTTTTCCGGCAATCAACGCTTTCTAATGCAAACATCAGAAAGTAGTTATCACTTTTTTGATGTTGTACCTCATCAAACAAAATCTAATTGTTTAGTGGTACGCGCATAGTCTTTTATAATTGACTTTATCCCCTGATAAAGCCAATATTACTTTTAAAATATATTCGAGGTAACTATGCCTGTTATTTTACGTTTTAAAGGTTATAAATTATTCTTTTATGGACATTGGTATGAGTATTTCAGCTAAAAATGTTTATTTTGAAAAAGATTGTATGTGGGTTGAGCTTAATGATGCCAGAACAATAGGTGTACCACTTGCGTGGTTCCCGCGTTTGATGACTGCAAGCCCTGAGCAACTACAAGATTATGAACTGAGCCCAAGAGGAATCCACTGGGATGACTTAAATGAAGATATTTCTATTGAAGGTCTTCTTAAAGGACAAGGTGATTTTACCATTGCTTCAAAACAATCTGCATAAACTAATAACGAAATAATCGTTATCATTCCACACTTCACCCATCCGGGAAACATTATCCCGATGGGCATAGTGTTTCCCTTTATTTTTACAGGAGAAACGCTATGAAAAATCAACAAAATGCCTCTGCCTCTCATAAAATAGACGTCTATCAAGACGTTACAGATCGCATCGTTCAGTGCTTAGAAAGCGGCACTCGCCCTTGGATCAAACCTTGGGTAAGCGGCTTACCGCAAAATGCGGTTTCCGGTCGTTATTACACCGGAATTAACGTCCTGCTGCTAATGATAGCCTCAGAAGAAAAAGGCTATCAGTCAACCAAATGGTTGACTGCCAAAGCCGCCAATAAACTTGGTGGCAAAATTAAAAAAGGCGAAAAAGCCACTCGTATCATCAATTACTCTCCAATCGAAAGGGAGAAAAAAGATGATAACGGCGATCTCATCTTAGACAGCGAAGGCAATCCAGAAATGGAAAAATTTGCCATCATCCGTGCTTATCCACTGTTCAATATTGAACAGTGTGAAGGACTCCCAGAAGAAATGTATCTCGAAAAAGAGATGCCTTCTGAATTCCAAAAGGTGAATGAAGTTCACCAAATTTTGGAGGGTATGGGGGTTGCGGTAAAACATACCGCCGGCGATGAGGCATACTATCGCCCATCAACGGACAGCATTAATATGCCGTTGATGAAAACGTTCTGTACCGAACGCTCTTACTATAGTGTTCTGTTGCACGAGATGATTCACGCAACAGGACATAAAGATAGATTAGAGCGTGAAGGCATTACCTCGAAAAAAGCTAAATTCGGCAACGAAATCTACGCTTTTGAGGAATTAATTGCCGAAATGGGCAGTGCGTTTGTTTGCACGGCATTGGGTTTTGACACAATATCCAATAATGCCAGCTACATCGACAGCTGGATTAAAGTGTTGAAATCCGATAAAAAAGCCATTTTTCGCGCTTCTGGCGAAGCGAGAAAAGCAGCTGAATATTTGTTCGAAATCCGCGACACAATGCGGTTATACGAGCAGTATGAACAATATGATGCAGCTTAAGGAGGTTCAAAATGAAAAAAGTAAGCATTAAACAAGTACGTGAAAAATTGAGATGTAAATTTGATCGTTACGCCATCCGAAAAGATGGCTATGTTTATGTTTGGGGCATTATGCCAAACACCAACCAATATGGTTGTTATTTATTAGCTCATATTGATGAGCTAATAAAACATTTTGAATCAATGCTTTAACATTCACCCATTGGGGATACACGTATCCCCAATAGGTAGAGTATATTCTCATTTTATTGGAGAGATACAATGAAGAAAGGTTATGAAATTATCCTTGAAGATCAAGGACAAGATTTCACTCGACTCATTACTGATGAGAATGGTGTGGTTACAGAAGCACTACCATATCAAACATATGTATGGGAAGGCTCCATAATTCCTATTAAACAACAGAAAGTAGGTGATTTATGTATGATTCATCATCCTCCCTTTATAAACAATAGTTATCTAAAATACAAAGTACTAGCTATTAAAGAAATTTAACGACGTTAACCCATTGGGGATATACCTATCCCCAATGGGCATAGTGTATCCCTATTTTTATTGGAGACACTATGCTTAACCTATTTAAACCACCTATTGAAACTACTACCTTAGAAGCGTGGTCAAAAATGTGTGATGATATAGCTAAAGTTGCAATTCTAGCTATTCCTGTTATGCTGTATGGCAGTTATACATTAAGTTTTAAGATACTGAATTTGCTTATTTTAATCAGTATCGGATATGGTTTTCTGACGCTTGGCAGATTTTTACGGCAAGTTATTATTCGCATAACAAAGGAGGAATAATATGAAATTATCAATCGTGTTAGCAGTATGTGCTATCCTTACCTGGTTGATGGTTTATGGCGTAAAAAAAATGATGGAAGCGGATGAGAAGTATCGCTCTGCATTAAAAGCTAAAAAACAGGGTCACCATTAAATTTACTACAAAATGATATGTCGCAAGGCATATCATTTTTTTCAATTAAAAAATCATTACTACCTCTTGCTCGCAACGGAATAACACCTCCGAAAGAGTGAAGATATGATTTATCACATAAAGGATATGCATTCAGCATATCCTTTTCACCCCTTCTATTTCAGAAATTGATATTCAAATAAAAATGGTACAATTTCATCTAAATAGTATTTTTTCACCATTTGTTTCAGCGTATTAAGATGCCCATTTAATTCCGGATAATCATAAACTGTTTTATTTTTCTCGTCCTTATAATTTGTATTTAATTCATCTATAATTTGATACACACCATAAGTCAAAGTTTGGTCATAATTTTTCGTTTTTTTCGCATTACTAAATACAAGCTCCCATTGCTTTAACAACTGTTTTTCTTGTTCATTTGGCTCAAAATCAACTAGCTTTTCGATTGCCAGAGTAGCTCCATTTGTGCAATCCAAACAAAGATGATTACGATAAAACCTACCATCTGAACCGGAAAAACTACGCATATGATTTTGTGTTTCTAAACAGGTGAATAATAATATCTTTTGCAACATAGCAGAAATTTTTCCATCTTTTACCGCTTGTAAATATTCACCTGAACCATCCGCTGATTTCATTATTCTCGCTCGTTCAGTCCAAAATCGATTGTATGTAATATAACGGCTTGCAGCAAACATTGGTAATTTTTCCATAAAATTATCTTTCCGTAAGAAAAAGCCATTTCCATTATATCGACCGGCAACTAATAAAGAAGAATGCAAATCAGGATTATCAAATCCAGCACCATCTGCAACCAAATAGCCCAATAAATTATCATTAAATAAAGGAGAAATTCGTTTTTTTACAAATACATTTGCTTCAAGACCATCCAATCCTGTCAAAATACCATTATCCAAATCACCATCAAGTTTTCTTCCATCATAATAAGTCTTACTATAATTAGTGAAAATTTTTTCTATTTTTAGCACCCCATCATCTTTTAATTTTTCTTGCTCAATATTATAGGCTTGCAAAATAAATGAAGTTAATTCAACATTATCTTCATTACTCCATAACGCTACCATAATACAAGCATCAATATTGGTATGAAAATGCCTACGATTAAATGCAAACCCTTTTAAAAATTTCTTATTAATTAAATGTTGAGCTTTCCAATATTTAACTGGCGAATACACAATATAACTATCTGTAGGTTGGCGTAAATAGTATTTAAAAGCAGACCAAATGAAAGCATTTCCCAGATCGTTTGAAGCCGTTCCTTTAACCTCTTTTTTCATCTCTTGTACAACAAAACTATTTTTCCAAGTTGATGACGCTTTACCAGCTTTTTGCTTTTGATGCTCAATACTAGTTGTTTCAGCATAAGGTGGATTTTCAAACAAAATAATCGTACACTTCGGATTATCAATATATTGTTTAATTAATTTACTTTGAACAAAATCTTCAGATAAAGCATCTGCCCCACGTACAAGACCAGCATTAAATGTATCATTTTCTTCCGTAGGAGGGATAATATGTCTGACTTTATCACCCAGTAATTCAAATAGTACCTTATATTCATAATATTCAACAGTAGAAACAATAGTGTGTGATAACTCTTCTTTAGTCAAAAACTGCTCTAAATTACCAGTTCCTGCACATCTATCAATAATAACGTAATCATTGCCTTGTGGAACTCGCTTAATCGCTTCTCGCACCAATTCAAGTGATTTTTCAGCATATAATTTAGGAGTATAAAATGCACCTAAATTTTTTTGTGTTAAATTATCATTAAGTTTATCCATTAAATAACGAAATCTAACATTATCATCACCTGTATAAGGTTCAATAAATTGCTTAAACTTATCTGGCTTACGAATCTCGCCAATAATTTTCACCTTACCGTTTTCTTCACCAATAAAATCAGCTTTCTTTGCTAATGGATTTTCTCGATAAAACCTCTCTCCCCAACCAACAATGCAATTTTCATCTAAATTAATTTTGGTATAGTTTTTACTTTTTAGGACAGTAATAAAATTCTCTTTTTCAAGACTATCTTTTAAATTAAAGGTTTTTATCGGCGTATTACCCTGAAATCCACTATTCTCTTTTGAAGCTCCTAGTGTATAAACCCTTTCAATAAAAGAGAGATAATCTTTAGAATAAAACTGATATACTTGATCAGTATTTAATGAAATAAGTAGAATATTAGCAGGAATAGACTTCCCTTTAATTCTCATTGATGAAAGATATTTAATTGCTTGAAATAAAACGTTATTTAAATCATTAATATTGAGTTTAAACTCTAATAAATTACCATTTAATACGCCATCGGTATAATCTGTTTGAATTTGCTCTATAGAAAGACTTTTATCAACTCTTGGCAGGTAAGTTTTATAGAAATCTAATTGTCCATCTAACTCAAAAATGTATTTAGCCATCTAACACTCCTGTAAGAAAGTGCTTGATAGCAGACGATAGAATTTTAGACTTTATTGCGTTGCGTTGCGTTGCGTTGCGTTGCGTTGCGTTGCGTTGCGTTGCGTTGCGTTGCGTTGCGTTGCGTTGCGTTGCGTTGCGTTGCGTTGCG
>NZ_KB903711.1 GCF_000379785.1 Gallibacterium anatis DSM 16844 = F 149
AATCCAACGCCTTAATGTGCGTTTAGACACGGTAAATGTACGACAGGTTAAAGAAAGGTTTTCCTCGTGTTGAAAGTAGAAATCTACCACTTGTTGTTTAAATGTTTGGTTATATTTAGTCATAAAAAATCTGCACCTTTGTATGTTGTTGGATAATAAGTCCAACTTTTGGGGTGCAGATCACAATTTGACTGTTCGGATCATCATCGCTCACCACTAAGGCAATACCGATAAATGCGAGCAGCCCGAGAAAATAGTCAAATTTTGCAGCTTTTTCTTTAAAAAAGAGATCGCCGACAAACACCATAATCAAGGGTTGCAAACCGAGCATTGTTACTGCACTGGAGGCGGAAGTATATTTTAAGCCGACAAACTGCAATAGAAACACGACCGGGTAGTTGAGAAAAGAGAGCAATGCCAAGCGCTTATAATGGTGAGGGGCAATATAACGATAAAAACGGATAAAGGTCGGCAACACAATTAATGCGGCGATACAAAAACGGAACTGTACTAAGATCACCGGTTCAAAAGAGTTGTAAGCCAGTTTGCCGATTGGCAATGAGCTGCCCCAAATGGCGATTGCGATAAATAAAGCCAACATAATGACAACAATATAAATTTACTAGGAGCAGCATTATAAATCTGAGCTTAAATTTGCTGCAAGCCCGGCAATAAGTTAGGGAATTTTGTTAGACTTATCAGCGGATTTTGTTTAGACTGAACGCCTTGCGAAAATTGTATTTTTGCTGCGATTTTTTGCCTTTTCGCAATGAAGACGGCAAAAGTGTGATAAATTAAGCACCCATCAACAGTTTTTAAATGGAGAAAAATATGTCGTGGAATGATTCAGGGCAAGACCCTTGGTCAAAACCGGGAAGTTCGGATAAAAAAGATGACAAAGGTAATGGTGCATCCGGACAGGATCAAAAACCAAATCAACAACAAAATAGTGATAATCCTCCCGATCTGCTTGAAGAATTATCAAAATTTTTCAATAAACTGAATCAAGGCGGCGGACAAGGAAACAATAATCCACAACGCCCTTCCGGTGCGGCAATCTCTTCTAAAGGTTTCGGTAAATTGGCTATCTTTGTGCTGCTTGTTGCGGTGATCGTTTGGGTGGTTTCCGGATTTTATACCATCAAAGAAGCGGAACGTGGCGTGGTGTTGCGTTTCGGTAAATTGGAAAAAATCGTTCAGCCCGGTTTGAACTGGAAGCCGACTTTTATTGATAGCGTGATTCCGGTGAATGTGGAGCGTATCAGCGAGTTGAAAACGCAAGGTTCAATGTTGACGCAAGATGAAAATATGGTAACGGTTGAGATGACGGTGCAATATCGTATTCAAGATCCGGCACGTTATCTTTTCAATGTGGTTGATCCGCAAGACAGTTTAAGTCAAGCGACAGACAGTGCGTTGCGCTATGTTATCGGTCATATGACGATGGATAATATTCTTACAACCGGTCGTTCTGTAGTGCGTGAGCGGACTTGGAAATCATTGAATGACATTATTAAGCCTTACAATATGGGCTTGGAAGTGATCGATGTTAACTTCCAATCAGCGCGTCCGCCGGAAGAGGTAAAAGATGCATTTGATGATGCGATTAAAGCACAGGAAGATGAGCAACGTTTAATTCGTGAAGCGGAAGCTTATGCCAGAGAGCGTGAGCCGATTGCGCGCGGTAATGCTCAACGTATCGTAGAACAGGCGACTGCCTACAAAGAGCAGGTGGTGTTGGATGCCAAAGGGGAAGCAGAACGTTTTGCGAAATTATTGCCGGAATTTAAGGCAAATCCTGAATTGTTGAAAGATCGTTTGTATTTGGAATCAATGGAAAAAGTGATGGCAAATACGCCAAAAGTTTTACTGGATAATAATGGAAATAACTTAACTGTGTTGCCATTAGAGCAATTATTGAAAAAAGGTAAGACAACAACAGAAACTCCTGTAAGCAATGGTAAAAGTGAGTCAGCTAAAACGCCGTTAGAGATGCCTAAAGCGCCAAGCAATACTCAAGTAAAAGAGCCAACTATTGATGCTGATCGTCAAGGGAGATTTTAATGATGCGTAAGTTTCTAATTCCTGTTTTGGTAGTGATTGCGGTGATTGTTTACGCCAGCATTATTGTAGTACCGGAAGGCACAAGAGGTATTATGTTGCGTTTTGGTAAAGTGCAGCGTGATGCGGACAATAAAGTGGTGGTGTATAGCCCCGGGTTACATTTTAAAATTCCATTTATTGACGGAATTAATATTTTAAATGCCCGTATTCAAACGTTGGACGGTCAGGCGGATCGTTTTGTTACCGTTGAGAAAAAGGATTTGTTGGTTGATTCTTATGTGAAATGGCGTATCGCTGATTTCGGTAAATTCTATACCTCAACCGGTGGTGGTGATTATTTGCGTGCGGACAGTCTGTTAAGACGCAAAGTCAATGACCGTTTACGTTCTGAAATCGGTTCGCGTACTATTAAGGATATTGTTTCCGGAACACGTGGCGAATTGATGTTAGATGCGAAAAAAGCGTTAAATACCGGTGCGGAAAGTACTTCAGAATTGGGGATTGAAGTGGTTGATGTGCGGATTAAACAGATCAATTTGCCGGTCGAAGTTTCTTCATCTATTTATCAACGTATGCGTGCAGAACGCGATGCTGTGGCACGTGAACACCGTTCGCAAGGTCGTGAAAAAGCAGCATTTATTCAGGCAGATGTGGATCGCAAAGTCACCGTGATTTTGGCAAATGCTAACCGTAAAGCGCAGGAATTACGTGGGGAAGGTGATGCGGTTGCAGCGAAAGTTTATGCTGATAGCTTCGGGCAAGCACCTGAATTTTATAACTTTATTCGTAGCTTAAAAGCCTATGAAAAGAGTTTCGCACAGTCTGATAATATGATGATTTTGAAACCGGACAGTGAATTCTTCCAATTTATGCAACGTCCACAAGGACAGAAGTAACCGAAAAGCCTCAATAGAGGCTTTTCTTATGTTGAATTCAGAAAAAGATTGGTTTGGCATTTTATGTATCTGGTAGTAAAGTATTTTCTTGGCTAGGATAGATTTTTTTAAACTGAAATAGAGAACCTAAAGGTAAAATTATGGGAAAAAGTGTAGCAGTCCTCGGTGCTCAATGGGGCGATGAAGGCAAAGGTAAAGTGGTTGATCTTTTAACAGATCGTGTGAAGTATGTTGTTCGTTATCAAGGTGGACACAATGCAGGGCATACTTTAATTATTAATGGCGAAAAAACAGTATTACGCCTTATTCCATCAGGCATTTTGCGTCAAAATGTAACTTGTATGATTGGTAACGGCGTGGTGCTATCGCCTTCTGCATTAATGCAGGAAATGGGGGAATTGGAATCTAAAGGTGTGGATGTTCGTAACCGCTTGTTAATTTCTGAAGCTTGTCCGTTAATTTTACCTTATCACGTAGCGATGGATCACGCACGTGAAGCAGCATTGGGTAAAAAAGCAATTGGTACAACTGGGCGTGGTATTGGACCGGCTTATGAAGATAAAGTTGCTCGCCGTGGTTTACGTGTTGGCGATTTATTCAATATGCAAGTATTTGCGGAAAAATTAAAAAATGTTTTGGATTACTACAATTTCCAATTAGTGCATTACTACAAAGTTGAACCGGTCGATTATGATAAAACGCTTGCGGATATTCAAGCAGTTGCTGATATTATCAAGGCTATGGTGGCAGATGTAACTACTATTTTGCATCAAGCGAGAGCAAGAGGTGACAATATTCTGTTTGAAGGTGCACAAGGTACAATGTTGGATATTGACCACGGTACTTATCCATATGTTACCAGTTCAAATACTACTGCCGGCGGTGTAGCAACTGGTTCAGGTTTCGGGCCGCGTAATCTTGATTATGTATTGGGAATTATCAAAGCCTATTGCACTCGTGTTGGTGGTGGGCCATTTACAACAGAATTGTTTGATGAAGTTGGTATGGAAATTGCACGTAAAGGAAATGAATTTGGAGCAGTAACCGGTCGCCCTCGCCGTTGTGGTTGGTTTGATGCGGTGGCAGTTCGTCGTGCCATTCAATTAAATTCTATTTCCGGTTTTTGTATGACCAAACTTGATGTATTAGATGGATTTAAAGAAATTAAAATTTGTGTTGCATATAAAATGCCAAATGGTGAAATCCTTGAATACGCACCATTAGCTGCGGAAAAATGGGAAGGGGTTGAGCCGGTTTATGAAACTTTACCAGGTTGGTCAGAGAATACTTTCGGTGTTACCGATTTTAATCAACTGCCTGAAAATGCACGTAAATACATCAAACGTATTGAAGAAGTTACCGGTGTGCCGATTGCGATTCTATCAACAGGCCCAGATCGTGTTCAAACAATGATTTTACAAGATCCGTTTGCTGCATAATTTTTTGTTTGGCTGAAAAGTAATCTGACCCTGAAAAGTTGGATGCTCATTTAAGGACTGAATTCTGTATCGAACAGGATTCAGTCCATTTAATTTTAATTGTATTCTGCCCTGTTTGTAATAACGAACATATTCTTTAATAATAAATTCTAGTAATGTATGACAGGTTAAAGAAAGACTTTCGTCTTGTTGAAAGTAGAAATGTACAACTTGTTGTTTAAATTTTTGGTTGTATTTGGTCATAAAAAATCTGCACCTCTGTTGTTGGATAATAGTTCCAACTTTAGGGGTGCAGATCAGCGTTAAGTCTTTTTATTTGGCTTAATACTCTTTATTTTAATTTAGATAGTTTCGCTTCAATCGCTGCTAAACGTTGTTTTAGCATCATATTTTCTTGCTCAAGAGAACGAATGCGTTGTTCATCATTAGATACCTTGATAACAGGCGCTTTTTGGTTTGATGAACCAAAGCGATAAGTGATACCTGCATTCCATATTTTATACTTACTGCCTGAATAAGCTGCCCCAGCATTTAACAACAAGTTCTCGTTGATATGATGAGCCACACCCAACGCAAATCCTTGTTTGTCTTTAAAACGCCCAGTACCTACCATCACTTGAAATTTCTCATTAGGATCATATTGCAATGGTTTTAATGCGGCTAATGCAGCATTCATCGCATCACCTGCACGAGATTCTTCTTCGACACTGTCTATACGGCGATTTATACGGCGATCAGTTTGTGCAAGCTTGAAGGTATTATTTTCAATAAGTTTTCTGTTCATCGCATCACCTGCACGAGATTCTTCTTCGACACTGTCTATACGGCGATTTATACGGTGATCAGTTTGTGCAAGATTGATGGCATTATTTTCAATAAGTTTTCTGTTCTCTTCAGTTGCACCCATAACAGCGTATAACTGGCTACCATTAATTGCATCGGTACTATCTGCGTTAATACGACCAGCTGCGACATTGGTGATAGTACGATAGATGGCATTATCCATATCGGTACGACCATTACCATTCGTATAATGAGCAGGATCATTCCAATGCCCTTCATTGGTAGTATCGGTATAACCAACAACGCCTTTTCCACCAATACTAACGGTTCCTACCACTTGCGATTGATCGCCACCTGCAAACGTATATTCTTTACCATTAATGGTTGTAGAAGCAGTTGCTTTAACATCTTCGGTAATTGAACTGTTTCCTAAAGCAACAGAATTTTTATGATCTGCACGAGCATATGCACCAAGTGCTACTGCACTATCTTCTGTTACCACAGAGTAAGTTCCAACAGCCGTATCCGCTTTGCCAGTTGTATAACTGCGAGTTCCCATTCCCACACTGAGTTTTCCTTCCGCAACCGCACCATTACCAACAACAGTAGCCTGTGAACCACCAGCGATAGCAGCTGCACCGATAGCCGTTGCCCCCACAGCACCTAAGCCAAATTTATTTGGATGATTGTAGTCATCACGCTCTATAATAATACCCGCCTTTGCGTCTTCGCCAATAACAGTATTACGATACCCTACAGCCTCTGCTGAGTTGCCGATAGCAATAGCGCCTGAGCGAACGTTACGTGGATCGCCACCAGGGGAAACATTATATAAAGGTTTACCTGTTTCAGGGTCAATGCGATCAAAGATATCCGCATTAGCATAGTCCTCATTAGTTGCACCTGCTTTTGCTAATGTACCAATGGCAATGCCATTCGCATTGTAGGCATAGGCATTGACACCCATAGCAACGGCATACGTATCAAGGGCATGAGCATAGCCTACTGCGGTTGCAATATAGCCATCTGCTTCAGAAGCATTACCAAGTGCCAAAGCACCTGCACCATTAGCCTTAGAGCCCGCACCTATAGCCTGTCCCCCATTAGGACCAACGGTTCCTTTATCCACTTTATTATTAATTTTTGCTTCTACTGCATCTACCTTATTATTAATTTTTGCTTCTACTGCATCTAATTGACTTTTATTGACTGCATCATTATCAGCTGTACCATTTGCTACATTGATAATCTTACGTTTCAAATTATCACTGCCGACGCTAACTACATTACCATCGCTAGATTTAACATAAGACCAAGCACCTAGTGCTACCGACATGCCACCATTTTCCTCCACGCTAGCCATATAACCTAGTGCTGTACTCTGACTACCATGTGCTGCTGAATTACCACCAAGTGAAACACTCCAGTCTGCATAAGCTCTGGAGTTTGAACCTAAGGCAACGCCCCAGATGCCTTTGGATTTAGCCCTATCACCAATAGCTACGGTACTATCGTTTTCTGCCTTAGCATCATTACCAATGGCAGTCGATTCTGCTCCTGTTGCCTTTGCATCATGACCTAATGCGGTGGTGTTATTATGAGTTGCCTCTGCATTTACCCCTCCAGCAAAGCTGTACAGACCACTAGCTGTAGCATAACCAACAGCTGTAGCAATATAGCCAGTAGCTTTAGCATTTCTTCCCACTGCTAAAGCACCATCACTACTAGCTTGTGAACCTGCACCGATGGCTTGCCCACCATTAGTAACGGTACCACTTAACACTGGATCCGCCGCCATAGCATCAACCCCTACAAACACAAATCCTGCTGTTACGGCAGAGGCTATCAATTTCCGCGCATTATTACTCATTATCTATACCTTACAAATAAATGTTATTGTAAAATTATTTACATTAAACGTCTTACTTTTGTTTTATAAAATAAAGCATTTGGTTACTATAAAGTACTAATAATCCTAAATTAATTTAGTCATTCTACTCCAAATTTAAATTTATTTAAGTTAATTTTGTTGTTTTTATAAAATAAATGGTTCGTTTGTTTGATTTTTATCATAAGTTTTCATCCACTTTTTAGGCTACAAAAAAGTCTTTTACTTTACTACAATAGTTATTATTTTTTTGTTTTTATTATTGTTATGCGCCTTTTTATTGCAGAAAAACCAAGTTTAGCTCGTGCCATCGCTGATGTATTGCCTAAACCCCGCCACCGTAATGATGGTTTTATTCGTTGTGGTGAGAATGATTATGTTACTTGGTGTGTCGGACATTTATTGGAGCTGGCAGAGCCGGATGCTTATAATCCGACATTTAAACAATGGCGTTTAGATCATTTGCCAATCATTCCACAGCAGTGGCAGTTTTTAGCTAAAAAATCAACAGCTAAACAACTTGCCGTTATTAAACAACTATTAAAACAAGCAGATATTATTGTGCATACCGGCGACCCAGATCGGGAGGGGCAGTTATTAGTTGATGAGCTATTTGCTTATTTTAAGTTACCAAAAGAAAAGATTGCTACAATTCAGCGGTGTTTAATCAATGATTTAAATCCGGCGGCAGTGAGCAAAGCGGTAAATAAGTTACAATCAAATCAAGATTTTAAATTCTTAACTATTTCCGCATTGGCACGCACACGCGCAGATTGGCTTTATGGTATCAATATGACGCGTGCTTATACTTTGAGGGGGCAACAGGTTGGTTATCAAGGGGTATTGTCAGTTGGTCGTGTGCAAACGCCAGTATTAGGTTTAATTGTACGCCGTGATTTGGAAATTGAACATTTTGTACCAAAAGATTTTTTTGAAGTTCAAGCAATCATTCATCATTCTGTTGAAACGGTTGCTGATAATCCTCAGTTGAAGGGTTACCCATTTAAAGCACTCTGGAAACCGAGTGAGGCTTGTGAACCTTATCAAGATGAAGAAGGACGAATTTTGTCGAAAGCATTGGCGGAACACGTGGTCAAAAAAGTGAGTGGGAAACCTGCATTAGTAACAGATTTTCAAAATAAAACTGAAAAAGAAACTGCACCTTTGCCTTATTCTCTGTCTGCGTTGCAGATTGATGCTGCTCGAATGTATGGAATGTCCGCTCAACAGGTGTTGGATATTTGTCAACGTTTATATGAAACACATAAAGCTATTACTTATCCTCGTTCGGATTGTCGTTATTTGCCGGAAGAGCATTTTGTGGATCGTGAGAAAATTTTTGTAGCGATTTCTAATAATTGTCAGCAATATCAATCCTTTGTAGAGGGGTTTGATCCTACACAAAAAAATCGCTGTTGGAATGATAAACAAGTTGAAGCTCACCACGCTATTATACCGACAGCTAAACAGGGTTTGCGTTTAAACAGTGAAGAGCAGAAGATTTATCAGTTGGTTGTTCGTCAATATTTAATGCAATTTTATCCGGATGCGGAATACCATAAAACAAAGATTCAGTTATCAATAGATAACGGTACTTTTATTGCACAAACACGAGGATTGGCAAATGCTGGTTGGACAAAACTACAAGGTAAGGAAGATGCTGATCCGCAGTCAAATATAAGTGCATTACCAGTGGTAAAAAAAGGTGATGAACTCTACTGCTCGGGCGCGGAGGTGTTGAGCAAAAAAACACAACCGCCAATGCATTTTACCGATGCAACCCTATTGTCAGCGATGACCGGTATTGCCCGATTTGTGCAAGATAAGGCCCTGAAAAAAGTTTTAAGAGAAACAGATGGTTTAGGCACGGAAGCTACGCGCGCTGGTATTATTGAATTATTGTTCAAGCGTGGTTTTTTAACTAAAAAAGGGCGACAAATTCATAGCACTGAAGCTGGGCGAATTTTAATCGGAGCATTGCCTGATATTGCGACACAACCTGATATGACAGCACATTGGGAGCAGCAGCTGGAGCAAATTTACCGAAAAAAATTGAGTTATCAAGCTTTTATGCAGCAGTTGACGGCACAGCTGCCGCAATTAATTCAGCAGATCGATCTGCAAAAACTGATGTCGTTACGCAATGTGCCACAACAACAGCACAGCAAAAAACGTTTTACTCGCCGCAGTTCAACTGCCAGCCAAAACTAACTCAATATCCATCGTTTTAATTGCTTTTTGGATATTGTCCGGCAACTGATCATCAGTGATCAAACTATCAAAGGCGGTTAATTCACAGATCCAAAAGGTTGCCAATTTACCGTATTTTGAGGAATCGCTAACTAACGTTTTGTGGCGACTTGATGCCAAAATTGCACGTTTAACTGCCAGTTTGCTCTCATCCGGTGTGGTAAGACCTTTTAAACTCCACGAAGAAGTCGATACAAAAGCAAGATCAATCGAAATGTTTCGCAGAAATTGTGCAGCCAATTCACCGACTGCAGAACGATTTAATTTATTGATTTTTCCGCCGGTATGAATTAATTCAGCTTGACTGTGATTGATTAAAAAATCTGCTACCGCGAAATCATTGGTAATAATTAACAGATCTTGCCGATCAGCAATATGGCGGGCAATTTCTAACGTGGTTGTACCGGCATCAAGATAGATAGTGGCATTTTCCGGAATGCGTTTTGCAGCACACAAGCCGATTTGCTCTTTTTGTGCCTGAAACAGCAGCGATTTAGCGGTGTGAGTCGGCTCAAATGCCAGTTTTTCTTGAATCTGCACACCGCCGGAAACAGAAACCACCTCACCTTTTTCTTCCAATTTTTGAATATCACGACGAATCGTCATATGGGAAACACCAAGCATTTCCATCAAGGTATTAATACTGACAATATTCTGTTCACTGACGATATTTAGGATGCGTTTTTGTCGTTCTGCGGGAATCATTTTGTTGTCCTAATTGCTTTTTTTCAAATTATAACGTTGAACATTTGTTTGATCCAATAAGATTTATTTTTAATAAAAACATAGAGATGCGCTTTATTCAACAGTTATGGAAATCCTTTTTAACAAAATAAAACATAGTTATGTGAATATTTGTTAAATAATGTGATCCAGATCGCATTATTTAAGTTTGAAATCGCTTAATATACTGACATCAAAAAATAAACAACTAAGGAGATTAAAAATGACATATTCAGTAGCCGTTGTTGGCTTGGGTGCAATGGGAATGGGCGCAGCTTTATCTTGTGTTAAAGCAGGCTTAGATACTTATGGTGTTGATTTAGATGATAAATTACTTGAAAAACTTAAAAATGCCGGTGCAAAAGGCGTGGCGAAGAATGCCGGTGAGTTTGCCGATAAATTGAATGCAGTTGTGTTATTGGTGGTGAATGCCAAACAGGTTAATCAAGTGTTGTTCGGTGATAACGGCTTAGCGGCACAATTAAAACCAGGTACTGCGGTGATGGTTTCTTCAACCATTTCAGCACAAGATGCAAAAGAAATTTCACAAAAATTAACAAAACTAGGCTTATTAATGTTGGATGCGCCGGTTTCCGGTGGTGCAGCAAAAGCGGCGATTGGTGAAATGACAGTAATGGCTGCCGGTTCCAAAGAGGCATTTGCAGCGTTACAACCGGTGTTGGATGCGACCGCCAGCAAGGTTTACAACATTGGTGAAGAGATCGGTTTAGGTGCAACAGTGAAAATTATTCACCAATTATTAGCCGGTGTGCATATTGCAGCAGGTGCAGAAGCGATGGCATTGGCTGCGAAAGCCGGTATTCCGCTTGAGTTAATGTATGACGTTGTGACTCACGCCGCCGGTAATTCGTGGATGTTTGAAAACCGGATGAAACACGTTGTGGAAGGCGATTACAGCCCGTTATCAATGGTGGATATTTTTGTGAAGGATTTAGGCTTGGTCAATGACACCGCCAAATCTTTGAAATTCCCACTCCATTTGGCAAGCACTGCTTATAGTATGTTTACTGAAGCCAGCAATGCCGGTTACGGCAAACAGGATGATAGTGCGGTGATTAAGATTTTCAGCGGCGTTGAATTACCACAGAAACAGGAGAAGTAAGATGTTAGGAGTCATTGCAGACGATTTTACCGGCGCAAGTGATATTGCCAGTTTTTTGGTGGAGAACGGCTTGCGTACCGTACAAATGAACGGCGTACCGCAGACAGCATTGGAACAGGAAACGGATGCGATTGTGATTAGCTTGAAATCACGTTCCAATCCGGTACAAGAGGCAGTACAACAATCTTTAGAAGCGTTACATTGGCTACAAAATAATGGCGCAACGCAATTCTATTTCAAATATTGCTCCACTTTCGACAGCACAGCACAAGGCAATATCGGACCGGTAACAGACGCTTTATTAGATGCGTTGGGTGAAAAGTTCACCATTATTACACCGGCATTACCGGTTAACGGTCGTACCATTTTTAATGGTTATCTTTTTGTTGGTCAGGTGTTATTGAATGAGTCAGGAATGCAGAACCATCCGATTACGCCGATGACGGATGCAAATTTGATGCGTTTGATGGATCGTCAAGCACAAGGGAAAACTGGGTTAGTGCCTTATGCCGACGTGATCAAGGGAGCAGATAATGTCAAACGTTGTTTCCAACAGTTACAACAGCAAGGTTTCCGTTATGCCGTGGTTGATGCGGTCGATAATTCGCAATTAGCGGTGTTGGCGGAAGCAGTTGCCGATATGAAACTGGTTACCGGCGGTTCCGGTTTGGCGGCGTATTTGGCACAACATCAGGCACAAGGCAAAACACACCAGGCATTTGTGCCACCGAAAGGAAAAACGGTGATTTTATCCGGTTCTTGCTCGGTGATGACCAATAAACAGGTGGCTTATTATCAAACAAAAGCGGCAACGCAATGGCTCGATGTGGAGCAGGCATTAAGCAATGACAATTATGTTGAACAACTTTTTGATTGGGTGGTTGAACATTTGGATGATACACAAGCGCCGCTCGTTTATGCCACTGTTGCTCCGGAAAAATTAAAACAGATCCAACAACAGTTCGGTGCGGAAACCGCCAGTCAGGCGATTGAACAGACCTTTGCCCAATTAGCGGCAAGATTACGCAATTATGGCGTGACCAACTTTATTACTGCCGGCGGCGAAACGTCCAGTATTGTTGTACAAAAATTGGGCTTTAAAGGTTTCAATATCGGCAAACAGATTGCACCGGGCGTGCCTTGGTTGGGCGTGTTGGATGCACCGGTTTATCTTGCATTGAAATCCGGTAATTTCGGTCAGGAAGCCTTTTTTAGCCAAGCTCAGGAGATGATGCAATGACGGAACAAGAACTTAAAACACAATTAGTGCAGCTTTCACGTTCGTTATTTGAACGTGGTTTTAGCGTAGGCGGCGCCGGCAATATCTCAGTGAAGTTGGATGATAACCGCTTTTTAGTCACACCGACCGGCTCCTCTTTAGGGCGCTTAAAAGAGGAAGAACTTTCAGTGATTGATGCTGAAGGCAATGTGTTGAGCGGTAAAAAACCTTCTAAAGAGTATTTCTTCCACTTAGCACTTTATCGCGAAAAACCGGAATGTAATGCGATTGTTCATCTTCATTCCACCTATTTGACTGCGTTGTCGTGCAAGGCGGATTTGGACTATGACAATGCCATCAAAGCCTTTACGCCTTATTATGTGATGCGTGTCGGTCGTTTACCGGTGATTCCTTATTATCGACCGGGCGCAGCGGAAATCGGTCGGGATTTAGCGGCAAAAGCGCAAGAGAGCAAAGCATTTTTACTGGCAAATCACGGTGTGGTGGTTTGTGGCAGTGATTTACGAGATGCCGTGGATAATAGCGAAGAATTGGAAGAAACAGCGAAGTTAATGTTTATTTTACAAGGACAGAATATTCGTTATCTCTCAGATGATGAAATTAATGATTTAAAAAATAGGGGGAAATAGGGAAATTTGAGGTTTAACAAGAAATAGTAATTTATTTTATGAGTAATTCTTTAATTTGAATTTAGGAGAAAAAACTATGTACGACATTTACATATTGGCAGTATTTGTTGTAGCCATTGCAATTATGATTTTGATGATCTCAAAATGGAATGTTCACCCTGCAATAACCTTATTATTAGTAGTCATTGCTCTAGGTTTATCAATAGGATTATCTGGAGAAAAAACTATGTCACTACTAAATAAAGGTTTTGGTGACACTATTGGGAAAGTAGGTTTATTATTTTTCCTTGGTTGTGTATTAGGAAAATTATTAGAGGGTACGGGAGCAGCAATAAAAATTACAAACTTTATGTATAATGTTTTTGGTAAAAAACATGCAATATGGGCAATCGCTGTAGCCTCAGCAATTTTAGGTATTCCTATTTTAGCAGATACAATAGTAATTGTATTGATACCAATTATTTCTAATTTAGCACTGCAAACAGGAGCGTCAATGGCTCAATATGGTACGGTACTATATTTGGGAGCTTATGTTACCGCTTCTGCTGTTCCTCCAACACCAGGTCCATTAGCAGCTGCAGCATTTCTTAATTTAGATTTATCGCAAGCTATTTTGTGGGGGATTTTAATATCTATACCAGGAATTTTTGCAGGGACTCTATATTGCAAATATTTAAATATTCCTGTTGAACCAAAAGAAGAGTTTTTAGCAAAAAGTAATGAGGATAGTAAATTAAGTCTTATTCAATCAATGGCTCCAATTATATTACCTATTCTATTAATTATGTTAAGTTCATTATTTAAAAATGTAGAAATGAATGCAACATTAAAATCTTTTATTTTAGTTTTAGGTAATCCTATAGTGGCGATGCTTATTGCTATTACATATTCATTATCTCTTACAGGTAGAAAATGGAGAACAAAAGAAGTACTTAATGATTGGGTTGAAACTGGACTAAGATTAGCAGCAATGCCAATAATTGTTACTGGACTCGGTGGTAGTTTGGCTTTAATTATTAAAGATACAAAAGTAGCTGAAAGTATAGCTAATAGTATTTCTCATTTAAATATTCCATCTGTATTAATTCCTTTCACTATTGCAGCACTAGTAAATACTATTACTGGTTCAAATACTTTAGGAGTATTGACTGGAGCGGCTATTATTGAACCAATGATGGGAAGTTTAAATCTTTCTCCATTAGCTGCTTATCTAGCTTGTGCAACTGGGGCTCAAATTTTTAAACATTCTAATTCTAGTGGTTTTTGGGTTACTGTAAGTTTATCTAATATGAATTTAGCTCAAGGACTTAAATCTGTAGGAGTAGCAACTGCTATTAGTGGATTTACATCGGGTATTATTGTATTAATTTTAGATATGTTTGAACTTATTTAAAAGGAGAACTTTAATTATGTATTATAATCAATTATTTAATTTTGATGCTATTAATGAAATTAAAATATCTATTTTAGGATCTAATGGCGGTTTTGGATATTCTCTTTTAGCTCAATGTGGAATGATAGATAAATTAAATGTGTCCGTTGTTTGTGATATTGATTTAAATAAAACTATATCAATATTATTATCTTTAGGATATCCTGAAAAATCTCTTAAAGTCTGCCATTCGGTAGATGAAATAGAAGCTGCTATAGAGAGAAAATGTATAGCAATTATAAATAATCCATATTTACTACCATATAGTCCTGTAGATATGTTAATTGAATCAACAGGAAATCCAGAACTTGGAGCCGAAATTGCTAAAAAAGCAATTATTAATAAACAACATGTAGGAATGGTTTCAAAAGAAACAGAATCTGTTGTTGGTCCATATCTAGCAAAATTAGCTAATGACTATGGAGTTACCTATACTACAATTGATGGTGATCAACCTAGTAACTTAATTAATTTATATTCATGGATTTCATGTTTAGGATTGAAAATAATTGCTGCAGGAAAATCTAGTGAATATGATTTTATTTATTACCCTGAGAATAATATTATAAAGTATTTAGATCTATCAGTTAGAGTCGATGATTTTTCAGATATATATGAATTGGGAGATGATGTCTTAAAAACTTTAGATGATAGACGTAATAAATTAATATCACTACCACAATACGCAACTCCAGATTATTGTGAGATGAATGTTGTTGCAAATTCACTAGGGTTAAGTATTGATAAGGAGGAATTACATTATCCTATTATTAGAATTAACGAATTAGCAGATGTTTTTATTCCTAAAAAGGATGGAGGTATTTTAGAAAGTGATAATGTGGTTGAAGTATTTAATTGTTTAAGGAAAAACAATGAGATTAGTTTTGCTGGTGGTGAGTTTGTCATAGTTGAATGCCATAACAGAGAAGTATGGAAAATATTAAAAGAAAAAGGACATATTGTTAGCAGGAATAACAAATATGCCGCTATTATTCTTCCATATCATTTAATGGGGGTTGAGTCTCCAATTTCAATTTTTTCTGCGGTTATACATAATAGAGCTTCAGGAAACCCTCAGCAAAAAAGAAAACTAGTCATGGGGGGAAAAGCTGAAAGAGATTTTTATAAAGATGAGGTATTATCTATGGGAGGACATCATCATGTAATAAAAGATGTGAGACCTCTATTATTTGATATAAAGTCACATGAAGATGTAGCACCATTTTATTTGATGTCAAATAAGAAGTTAACAAATGATGTGAAAAAGGGAGATGTATTTAAACTATCTGATTTTGATTTTTCAACTTCAGAGTTATATAAAATGTATAATATGATTGATTAGTTAAGTATTGAAGATGAAACCTTACCTTATCGATATGAAGGGTAAGGTTTTTTAAGGTTTGCTCATCTTTAAACTTTAACTCATAAAGAAGCTATCTTCTAAATTAAGAAAATTTGTATTGCATTGAAATACAAACTCTAGTTATACTTATAGGAACAGGGTATATCAAGAAGAGAGAGGAAGTTTATGAATAATGCAAGTTTTAGCTTTCGATTATCAGATCATCTCAAGAAAGAAGCTTTTTCTGTGATTGAACAGTATGGTTTTACGCCATCCCAAGTGTTTAATTTATTTTTGACAGAAATTGCTAATACTAAATCTATTCCTTTAGATCTTTCCTATTTAAAACCTAATGCAGTAACGCTAAGGGCAATGGCTGATGTGGAAAAAGGTGATGTAGAGATTATAGAGTCTTCATTTGACATGAATAATGTTATGAAAGAAATCTTAAAAAAATCTAATCAGGAATAAGTAGAATTTTTATATGGAAGTATTATTTAATATTGCCTTAACTAAGGATTTTAAAAGAGATCTAAAAAAATTGGGGGAAAAGAAATTTTTTTCTCCGGAGGTAATTGAGGTATTGTATTTATTACAAAGAGGGAGGAGCTTACCTGCTAAATATAAAGATCATGCTTTAATTGGAGAAATGGTAGGTTATAGAGATTGTCATATTTTTAATGATTTAGTTTTAATTTATAAGATTGAAAATAATCTGCTTTATCTTGTTCGTATTAATACACATTCTGAAATTTTTGGTTAATATATTAAATATTTAGAAGAAATTAATAAAATATGAATAGGTTTAGGGGTTATCCTTTTTAAGGATAACCCCTATTTTATCTTAATTTTTTAAACAATCAGAAAAATCCTTAGCAATCTGCTGTAAAAATGCGCTGTAAGATCCTTTTCCTAAAGCAATTTTTTCACCCATCGGATCTAATTGTCCGATTTTGACATTTGTACTTTGTTGCAAGGTTTGAAGCACTTTCGGGGTAAATTGTGGTTCTGCAAAAAGACACTTAACTTTATGTTCATTAATTTCTTCTTTAATTTTTGCTAATTTTTTAGCTCCCGGAGCAATCAAAGGGTTAATAGTGAAATAACCAGTTTGTTGCAATCCGTAAGCATTTTCAAAATAACGATAAGCATCGTGGAAAACATAAAAACCTTGGTCTTTAAATTCGGCAAGTTGTTGAGTAATTTGCTGATTTGTTGTGGTTAACTGTTGTTTGAATGTTTCGAGGTTAGCGGCAATTTTAGCTTGGTGTTGCGGATAAAGTTGAGTGAGCTGTTGAGCTAATTGTTCTGCAACTTGTTCGCTGATTTTCGGTGAAAACCAGACGTGCCAATCTTGCTCTAATTCGTTGGTTGAGTGATGATGGTCGTGGTCGTGGTCGTGGTCGTGGTCGTGGTCGTGGTCGTGGTCGTGGTCGTGGTCGTGGTCGTGGTCGTGGTCGT
>NZ_KB903712.1 GCF_000379785.1 Gallibacterium anatis DSM 16844 = F 149
TGGTTTAGGAGTTTTAAATATGAATGGATGTTAAAGGGCGGTTATTCTTCATTAGATGAAGCCAAGGAAGATATTAAACAGTATGTGTTTTACTATAACAGGGTGAGACCGCATAGCTATAATCAAGGATTACCGCCAATTTTAGCAACAATTTTGTCTACTATGCCAATTTTTGTATCTTTCCAAATTTGCGCAAATTTATAAAGTGTAATCTTTTGCTTTTCTTCTTCTTTTGCTTGGTCTGCTAAATACTGGAACGGATCTAAGCCTTTAGAAATAAGTTTGTTATAGCGTCTTGTTGTTTCTCTAGCTTCTTCAAGCGATAAATCGGGGTGTTCGCCAATTTTACGCTTGAGCCGTTTTTTAGATATGGGATCAGTATACCAAAACAAAAATGTTTTCTTATTCGCATTGTAAACGTGCAAATAAAGGTTATTGCCGTCTGAATACGGCGTTTGTTTTGGTTTAAGTAATTTAATTCTTGTTTCTGTTAACGGTTTAACAAATTTTGCCATTGTTGCATCAATCCTTGTCCTATAAGGGTTTATAGAATTGATGTAACGTTTTGCGAAGCCATTTTTTAAAAAGTTACATCAACGTTACATCAATCTTGAAAACAAATGCAATCAATGCAATTCTATGCAACAAATAAAAATGGTCTTTTTTATATTTTTCAATAACTTGCAACGCTATGCAATGTTATGAATATAACCAGTGGTGGAGCTGGGGGGAGTTGAACCCCCGTCCGAAATTCCTCTACCTTCAGCACTACATGTTTAGTCTAGTCTTTAATTTCACTCAATCACTGCGGACAGACACGCGATAACTAAGCTAGTTTGATTCAATTTAGTGTTTCGATCCTCAAACGGCGGCTTCCACACGATCTCGTTTAAGTTGACTCCTCTTGAATCCCCGTCTTACGAGCGGAAGCTAGGGAGAGAAGGCTTTACGCAGGTTATTAAGCTGCTAAAGCGTAGTTTTCGTCATTTGCGACTATTGTTTTGCGGTTTATTTACGAGGCCTACCGCACCTCGACATGCACCTTGGGCTTCGCTAATCCCGTCGAATCCTAGATCAGCCCCAAATTGTCGGCTATTCTAGCAGAAAGTGAGAAAAATGAAAGTTAAAGTTATCAATCACTTGCCGCCAGAATAACTTTTACACTACAAATTTAATAAACGCTCCAACGAAGGCGCAAAATAGTAACTGCCGGTAACCGGTTTCGTAAAACCTAACAGACGATCTGTTTTACCGTCAGTTTCTCCAAACATACTTAATAATTGTTGTTCAATATTGTGTAATGTACCGCAGTAAGCAATAAAAAATAACCCGTGCTTACCGCTCGCTGTACCGTATGGCAAACTTTGGCGAATAATTTTAAGTCCTTTACCGTTTTCTTTTAAATCAACACGACCAACGTGAGAGGTCGGCGGCACATCATCAAGTTCGACACTGTCCGGTTTTGTTCGTCCAATCACTTGTTCTTGTTTATGTTGATCCAATTTTGCCCATTTATCCAACTGATGTTCCCAACGTTGAGTAAACACATAACTGCCATCTTTATCGATGCCGTCAGCCACTAAACCAATCGATCTACGCAATTCATCGCCCGCCGGATTTTCAGTACCGTCAATAAAGCCGGTAAGATCTCGTTCTTCTACCCAACGAAAACCGTGTGTTTCTTCTGTCACTTCAATGGCATCGCCAAAAATTTGTAACGCTTGCTGTGCAAGAGAAAAATTTACATCATTTCTCAATGAAAGAATATGAATCAATAGATCATTCTGCGTTGCCGGTGCTGCTAAATTGCCTTTGCCTAATTGCGTAAAAGATTTTAATTCTGTGGCATCAGCCTGATTGGATAACTTTCTCCAAGCATCATTGCCAAAAGCGACAATGCTGTAAAGACGCGCATCAGGATATTGCTGCTGTAAAGCTTCCGTTGCTTTGACTAAATCTTTGCAAGATTGAGCTACTGTTGAAAAATCTGTAATCTTTGCTTCAATAAAAATTGCCGCTTTGCAGTGTTCCAATAAAATGCCAGTTTGTGCAGTCATACTTAACCCCATTGTTTCAATAAAAATAATTCAACGTTATTATAATGCAAATAGAAAAAAGGTTTAGGCATTATTTTTAAGCAAACGTTTGCCTAAAAATGTTAAAAGAGATTTTCATTTCAAGAAAAAATCTGTATAATGCCGCCGCAATATTTTTCAATCATTTTATTTATTAACTTTTAACAAAGAGAGATATTGCAATGCTTAGAGTAATTAAAGAAGCCCTCACTTTCGATGATGTTCTTCTTGTTCCTGCACACTCCACCGTATTACCAAATACGGCAAATCTTTCAACTCAACTTACTCAAAAAATCCGTTTAAATATTCCTATTCTGTCTGCCGCAATGGATACCGTAACTGAAGCGAAAATGGCGATTGCCCTTGCACAGGAAGGTGGTATCGGCTTTATCCATAAAAATATGAGTATTGAACGCCAAGCTGAACGTGTACGTAAAGTGAAGAAATTTGAAAGCGGTATTGTGAATGATCCGATTACCGTTCGTCCAACCACAACATTAGCGGAAGTTGCGGAATTAACGAAAAAAAATAAATTCGCCGGTTATCCGGTAACAACAGAAGAAGGCGATTTGCTTGGTATCGTAACCGGTCGTGATACGCGCTTCGTTTCTGACTTATCCCTATCTGTTACTTCAGTAATGACACCAAAAGAACGCCTTGTAACCGTTACTGAAGGGGATTCTTTTGATCGTGATCACATTTTCTCATTGATGCATCGTCATCGTGTTGAAAAAATCCTCGTTGTTAATGATCAGTTCAAATTAAAAGGAATGATTACGCTCAAGGATTACCAAAAATCTGAACAGAAACCGAATGCTTGTAAGGATGAATTCGGTCGTTTACGTGTCGGGGCAGCAGTTGGCGCAAGTGCCGGTAATGAAGAACGCATTGATGCATTGGTTAAAGCCGGTGTTGATGTTTTATTAATTGATTCTTCTCACGGTCATTCTGAAGGTGTATTACAACGCGTGCGTGAAACTCGTGCCAAATATCCTGATTTGCAAATTATTGCCGGTAATGTTGCTACCGCTGAAGGCGCACTTGCTTTAGCTGATGCCGGTGCAAATGCGGTCAAGATTGGTATCGGTCCGGGTTCCATTTGTACAACTCGTATCGTTACCGGTGTTGGCGTTCCACAAATTACCGCTATTGCAGATGCCGCAGAAGCATTAAAAGATCGTGGTATTCCTGTTATTGCAGATGGTGGTATCCGCTATTCAGGCGATATTGCTAAAGCTATTGCAGCCGGTGCTTATTGTGTGATGGTCGGTTCAATGCTAGCAGGAACCGAAGAAGCACCCGGTGAAATTGAACTTTATCAAGGTCGTGCCTTTAAATCTTATCGTGGTATGGGTTCTCTTGGTGCAATGGCGAAAGGTTCATCAGATCGTTATTTCCAATCCGATAACGCCGCGGATAAGCTCGTTCCGGAAGGAATAGAAGGCCGCATCGCTTATAAAGGTTATTTAAAAGAAATTATCCACCAACAAATGGGCGGGTTGCGTTCTTGTATGGGCTTAACCGGTTGTGCAACTATTGATGAATTACGTACTAAAGCACAATTTGTGCGCATTAGTGGTGCCGGCATTAAAGAAAGCCACGTTCACGATGTCACCATTACTAAAGAAGCACCGAATTATCGAATGGGATAATAAATCAATACGGTCAAATTTAGCACTTTTTAAATTTGACCGTTTTCTTTAGTTTTTCTTAATTTTTTTGAGAACGATTACAAGAACTCAATGAATGATTTGTATCTATTTTAGATAAATTCATCCGATGATTTAATTCATAAAACTATTTAGGGTAAATATGTTAAAAGCAATTATTTTTGATATGGATGGTGTTATTGTTGACACTGAATATACCGAATTTATGCTACAAAAAGAGTTTATTGAGAAATTAAAACAACATAATCGCCCTATCACTTTAGAGCAACAATCAGAAACTGTCGGAAAATCATTAAATGATATTCCGGAAATTATCAAAAAGCTGAGTGGAACGTCTTTATCACTGCAACAAATCAGACAACAATATCGTGATTTTTTTCATCAGATATTTAGCCAAGTTGATTTCGTTTCTATTTTCCGACAGGAAATAAAAAATATTATTTATTTTGCAAAACAGAATAATATTAAATTAGCTGTGGCATCATCTTCTCCACTTACTCATATTGAAAATATCTTGTCAACTTGTGGCATTAAGCAAGATTTTGATCTTATTGTTAGTGGTGAAATGTTTTCTGCCAGTAAGCCTAATCCGGAAATTTATCAATATACATTAAATACATTACAAGTTTCTGCACAAAATGCGATTGCGATTGAAGATTCTTATTATGGAATCTTAGCGGCAAAAAAAGCAGGATTAACAGTTATTGCGTATGAAGAAAAAAGAATGATCGTTGATCAATCTCAAGCAGATTACATTGCGCCTGATATGAATGCTATTTTGCAATTGATTACGCAACAAAATCTATTAACCTAAATCATCCAACAAACTCGAGAGAAATATGAACAATATCCATAATCATAAAATTTTAATTTTAGATTTCGGTTCACAATATACTCAACTTATCGCCCGCCGTGTGCGTGAAATCGGCGTATATTGTGAATTATGGGCTTGGGATGTCACGGAACAACAGATCCGCGATTTTAACCCAACAGGTATTATTCTTTCCGGCGGTCCTGAAAGTACTACCGAAGATAACAGCCCGCGTGCACCTGAATATGTTTTCAATGCCAATGTGCCTGTATTAGGCATCTGCTACGGAATGCAGACAATGGCAATGCAGTTAGGCGGTTTGACAGAAAGCTCTGATCACCGCGAATTCGGCTATGCCTCCGTTGCGTTAAAAAATGAAACCGCATTATTTAAAGATTTAAATGACGGTGAACATAAACTTGATGTCTGGATGAGCCACGGCGATAAAGTCACTAAACTTCCACCTGAATTTCAAGTAACCGGTTCTACACCAACTTGCCCTATTGCTGCTATGTCGGATGAAAAACGGCATTTTTATGGCGTGCAATTCCATCCTGAAGTTACACATACACAAAGCGGATTAGCCCTTCTAACCAATTTTGTTGTTGATATTTGTGGCTGTGAACGTAACTGGACGCCTGAAAATATTATTGAGGATGCTGTGGCTCGCATTAAAGCACAAGTGGGTGATGATGAAGTGATTTTAGGGTTGTCCGGCGGCGTGGATTCTTCCGTTACTGCTCTATTATTACATCGCGCTATTGGCAAAAATTTACACTGTGTTTTCGTAGATAACGGCTTGCTGCGCCTAAACGAAGCCGATCAAGTTATGGAAATGTTCGGTGATAAATTCGGTCTAAATATTATCCGTGTCGATGCTGAAGATCGTTTCTTAAATGCGTTAAAAGGTATTGAAGATCCGGAAGCAAAACGAAAAACCATTGGTAAAGTGTTCGTTGATGTTTTCGATGATGAATCTAAAAAACTCACCAGCGTAAAATGGTTGGCTCAAGGCACTATTTACCCTGATGTAATTGAGTCCGCTGCCAGCAAAACCGGAAAAGCTCACGTTATCAAATCTCACCATAACGTAGGCGGTTTACCGGATTATATGAAACTTGGCTTAGTCGAACCGTTACGCGAACTATTTAAAGATGAAGTGCGTAAAATCGGCTTGGCACTTGGCTTACCGGCTGAAATGTTGAATCGCCATCCATTCCCGGGACCGGGTTTAGGTGTACGCGTATTAGGCGAAATCAAAAAAGAATATTGCGATTTACTCCGCCGTGCCGATGCGATTTTTATTGAAGAGCTTTATAAAGCTGATTGGTATTACAAAGTAAGCCAAGCCTTTACTGTCTTTTTACCGGTTAAATCCGTTGGCGTAATGGGTGATGGACGTAAATATGATTGGGTTGTTTCCCTACGTGCAGTAGAAACCATTGATTTTATGACTGCGCATTGGGCGCATCTGCCTTATGATTTACTCGGCAAAATTTCCAACCGTATTATTAATGAAGTAGATGGTATTTCCCGCGTGGTCTATGATGTCAGCGGAAAACCACCGGCAACAATAGAGTGGGAATAGAATTTCATCGAAAATAGCTTTAGTAAAAAAATTAGACCGTAGCTTAGTCGTTACGGTCTTTTTGTGTCATTTCGCTTAGCAAATGATTAGAAAGTTTAGAAATGTAGCGTGAAAATGATACAAGAGCAAAAGAGATGGAACAAATAATAGACTAATGAAACATATTTAAAGAATGGTGAATAAATTGAAGTTAGGAAAATTAGAGGAAGTTGACGTTAGAGAACTATGGAAACATGAACAGTATGATTTTTCTGAATGGCTTGCCAAAGAAGAAAATATAGAAATGCTAAGTAAAGTGGCACACTAGGAGGTGGCTCGCCTAACGGAAACGGTATCAAAAGTGGTGACCATTTCAGGGGCAAGTGCGGCATCTGCTGAAGCTGCATTAATGCAGTTTGGGCAGGCAATGGCAAGTGGTGAATTGCGAGGAGAGGAACTCAATTCCGTAATGGAACAAACGCCGGGGCTTGCTGACGCAATCGTAAAAGGCTTAGGGATTACTACCGCAGAATTGAAAGCAATGGGAAAAGCTGGAGAATTGGCGATTCCAAAAGTGATTGAGGCATTAAAAAAAGCGAAAGATTCTGTGGATAGTGATTTTGAGAAGCGTGTTATGACAATTTCTCAGGCATTCACGAATATATGGTCTTACAAGCTTGAGAAATACTTTCTCATTCTGTCGCTAAATTTAGTAGGCCGGTCTTATGTTTAATGAGTAGATTGTGAACATAAAACATAAGCATTTCCTCTTTTGTTTAGATTAAATTTGGTATTTTATATTCTAAACGGGAAACACTTACTTTTTATGGTGATGTGTTAGATTAAATCTGATATAGCGAGCAACATCAAACTCATTCAAGATGACGTTTTCCATTTCACATTCGTTTGTAGAATTTTTTGATAAATTGGGCAGGTTTTATCGTGAGCGTTCGGTAAGTAACCTGTGCTCATCAGGAATTCATTAACAATTTCGCCGCCAACGAATTTAAACTGTTTTTTAAACAGTTTGACCCATTCGGGCAGCGTTTGGGGATAGTGGTGATCGAGCCACGCTTTAAATGAACCGAATTGTTGCTGTAGTTGTAAGATCTGTTTGGCATTATAAATAGCGGCATTAATTTTAAGACGATTGCGAATAATGTCCGGATTATTCAATAAACGTTGGCGATCTTCATCATTATAGTTAGCCACTTTTGCGATATTGAATTGGTCATAAGCAAGTCGAAATCCCTGTTCTTTCTTTAAGATCAATGTCCAACTAAGCCCTGCTTGATTAATTTCCATCACTAAACGTGCAAACAGTTCATTATCATCTTCAATTGGAAAACCGTAACGATGATCGTGATATGATTTATTAAATGGATCTTCATCTTCCGCTAATTGATTAACATAATCGCAATAGCTCATTATTAACCTCGGGTTGGTCGGATTTTCTGCATAAACATTGGCAGCTCATCAGTGAGTACGCGCTGTTGCATTAAATCTTTAATTGTCGCCGCTCTAAACAGGGCTTTCTCTGCTTTTTCGCCGTGGAAGAGTTGATTTACCGTATTTTGCCAGTGGGATAACCAGATTGCGAACATCTCTTCGCTCATTGGCTGGCGGTTGTGGATTTTGATATGAGCCAACATTGGATTTCCTTGATAACTCTCCATATCAAAAATATTACTTTCCCAAAAGCGATACATTTTTTCTAAATGAGCTTGCCAATGTTTTCCGCGTAGATGGGCGAACATATATCCAATTCTGTCATCAGCTAACAGTGAATCATAAAAACGGTTAACCAACAGTTCGATATCATTACGGTCTTCTAACAGTTTGCTCATAGCTACTCCTGTTGTTTTTTGAATAGTGACAAAATAAATAGCAAAGCAGAACAAATTACCACAGAGGGACCGGCTGCCGTATCATAAAATGCGGAGAGGAGTAATCCTCCTGTCACGGAAATCATACTGATGATTACCGCAATTATCGCCATACTTTCCGGTGTGCGTGAAAAACGGCGTGCGGTGGCGGCAGGGATGATTAGCAAGGAGGTAATGATTAATGCACCGACAAATTTCATACTTAATGCAATCGTGATGGCGGTCAGCAACATTAACACAATGCGTCCTTTTTTGACATCAACCCCTTCAATTTGTGCTAATTCCGGATTTACTGTGGCAGAAATCAATGCTTGCCAGAAGTAACATAGAATACTCAATACTAAAATAACGCCAATACCTATCCAGAGTAAATCTTGATAAGTAATGGCAAGCAGATCGCCGAACAGATAATTCATCAAATCAACCCTGACGCCGCCAATTAAGCCAATAGTGACAACACCTAAGGAAAGGGAAGTGTGCGCAATAATGCCGAGCAGGGTATCAGCCGCAAAATGGGTGTTGTTTTCCAACCAAACCAGAATAAGAGCTAATAAAATAATCAGCAAAAGAATAGCGATATAAGGATTAAGATCAAAGACGATACCTAGAGCAATACCGAGCAGAGCAGAATGTGACAGGGTATCACCAAAATAAGCCATCTTACGCCAAACAACAAAAGCACCGAGCGGTGCGGTGATTAAAGATAAAACAATGCCGGTGATCCAAGCAGGGAAAATAATCTCAAACATAATGGGCCTTAATGTTGATGTTGGCAATCAGCAGAATGATGTTCGCCGGAACAGCAGACATCACCGTGTAGATTGTGTTTATGATTATGATGATGCGTATAAATGGCAACATTCTGTTCATGCTGATTATTAAAAAAGTCAATGAAATTCGGGTGTGCACTGATGGAGTCCGGCGCGCCTTCACAACAGATGTGATGATTAATACAAAGCACGTGATCGGTTTTTGCCATCACTAAATGCAGATCGTGAGAAACCATAAGCACCGCACAATCGAATCGTTCCCGCATTTGATTGATTAACTGATAAAGCTCATTTTGCCCAACAACATCAACGCCTTGAGTGGGCTCATCCAATACCAATAAATTGGGTTTATTTAAGATAGCTCGCGCCAAGAGAACACGTTGCATCTCTCCGCCGGATAATTTTTGCATACTTTGTTCCGCTAAATGTGTGATAGAGAGCAGTTGCAGCACTTTTTCAATATCCTGTTTTGTTGTTTTTGGCTTAAGCGCAAGAAATTTTTTTACTGTAATCGGAAATGAGTTATCCAGATGTATTTTTTGTGGCACATAGCCGATTTTGGTATTGGCAGCATAATGAACAGAGCCGCTTTTAGGCACGATCAACCTTAATAATACTTTGAGCAAAGTTGATTTTCCGCCACCGTTCGGACCAACGATTGTCGTGATGGATCGTGGCTGAATAGATAACGAAACATCCTGCAATACCATTTTGTTATTAAACTGAACCGAAATATTTTTTAATTCAATCAAAGGTGGCTGTGAAACGTGCATAATGATGATACCTTTTTAAAAATCGGTCTGTATTTTATGCAAATCTGGTAGGGGATCAAATAAATTTTTAGATAATGTTTAAGATTTATGCATTTAATGAAATATGTTACTAAAAAGAGGGAATTTTTCCGTTAATATTATGTCTTATTTGAATTCTTAAGAGATTGTGTGAGTGAGTCATTTGAGTTAATTAAAATGCAGCATATTAAATTAGCCAGAGATCGTTTAAAGCGAAAAATAATAATTAGAACGGTGCTTGCCGGTATTGCGATTCTCTGTTTTACATCAATACTTTATTTTTTATTACACCAAACTAAACCGATGAGCGGTGCGGATAAGCAAGCGCCTGTCGAAATGGTTGAAACTAAAACATCGAGCACTGATGATCAAAATAAAGCGCAATCAGAGGCGCAAAAAAGTGAGCGTGATCAAACAGAAAGCGATCAGACTACAGCGAGTAATGATACTAATGCGACAGACAGCGATGAAAATTTTGATGATCAGTTATCGGATGACACTATTTTTAGTGACGATGAATTACCGCAAGATGCGAAAGATGCATTGAGTGAATTGCTCAATGCTGCCGGACAGGCGCTCAGTATCACCAATCAATTCGGTGCGACTGTTGCAGATGGTGATACATTGGCTGATATATTGGGGTCAAGCGGTTTAGAGATTGATACCGTGAATGAGTTGTATCAATTGGATCCGACGTTGAAAAAATTACAAACAGGGCAACAGCTTTATTGGATTTTGTCAAAAGACGGTGATTTGCAATATTTAAACTGGTTGGTTTCTCGAAAAGAGGAACGTGTTTATGAACGCCAGACGGATGGTCGCTTTACGATGCAAATTATCCAAAAGCAAAGTATCTGGAAAGAGGAAGTGCTGAAAGGGGACATTGAAGGTAATTTGTATAGCCATTTGCGTGCAAACGGTTTAGATTCTAAACAAATTTATCAGTTGATTAATGCCTTACAGTGGCAAATTAGTTTAACTAAATTACAAAAAGGCGATCGTTACGCTATTTTGGTCAATCGTGAGTATCTGAATAATAAATTAACCGGTCAAGGTAATGTGATGGGAATTCATATTATCAGTCGAGGCAAGAGTTATTATGCGATTCAGGCGGAAAACGGACGTTATTACAATAATCACGGGGAAACGTTGGGTAAAGGCTTTTCACGTTATCCGACCCAACGTCAACATCGCATTTCTTCGCATTTCAATCCTCGCCGGAAAAATCCGGTAACAGGGCGAATTGCGCCGCATAAAGGTGTTGATTTCTCAATGCCGATTGGTACACCAATTATTGCGCCAGCAGATGGCGTAGTGGTGAAAGTCTCTTATCAGGCAGGCGGTGCAGGACGTTATGTAATGTTGCGACACGGTCGAGAATATCAAACCGTTTATATGCATCTAAGCCGTCCATTAGTTAAACCGGGGCAATCTGTGAAGAAAGGGCAACGTATCGCATTATCAGGGAACACCGGGCGTTCAACCGGACCGCATTTACACTATGAATTTCATATTAATGGGGTGGCGGTTAATCCTATGAAAGTGAAATTGCCGGGTATGAATAATACGATGGCAAGTAAAGAACGCCAACGCTTCTTACGACAAGCGAGAGTGGTTCAGGATAAATTGAAAATGTAAGAGAAAATACCAGCCATCAGGCTGGTATTTTTAATGCACAGGAACAGCTTCTTCTACCGGCACTTGGTTATTATCCGGCGTATCATCATCTGTTGCTTCATCGGAAGATTCGTTTAATTGCAGCGCATCCCAAACGCTTGGTGCAGGCGCTGAAATTTGCGGTTGTACTGCGCAAGGATTATGTGCAGTCCAAACCGGAATTTCCATTCCACTGTCACAGCTCCAACTGCCGTGACTATCAACTCTTACCCATTTTAAGGTGTCGGTATGCGGCAGTTTGAAAGGTTTCACCGAAATAGTAGGCAATAATGCTTTGTAAATTTGCAACGCACCGGAAGCACCGGTTAATTTTGTTTTGCGGTTGTTATCCAACCCTGCCCAGACAGTGGTGACATTATTGCCGTCAATGCCGACAAACCAAGTGTCACGGCCATCATTGGTGGTACCGGTTTTGCCGGCAAGATGCAGCTTGCCGAAATCGGCTTGCAGCGAACGTGCCGTACCGCGATCGACAACCTGTTGCATAGCAAACAGTGTTTCGATAGCAGCCTCTTCAGCAACGACCTGTTCCGGATTGGTTTGATGTTGATAAAATTGGTGACCGTCACGCTCGACAATGTGACGAATAGTGGTTAATGGCACTTTCGCGCCTTTATTGGCGATCACCTGATAAAGTTTGGTCACATCATAGGGTGAAATAGAGTAAGAGCCGAGCAACATTGACGGCACACGTGGAATTTTGACCTGATCCCAGCCCATACTTTTTTGATTACGAATAATATTATCCAGCCCTACTGCCATTCCGATATTTACTGTCGGGATGTTTAAAGAACGAACCAAGGCATTCAATAAAGTGACGGAACCGCTATATTTGCGATCGTAATTGCGCGGTTGCCACGCCGGTTGTCCACGTAACGGAATACTGATAGGTTGGTTTTTAATCGGGGTATTCAAGGCAAAACGCTCCGGATAGGACAACGCCGTTAAATAAACGGACGGTTTCACTAAAGAACCGATTTGTCGCCTTGCAGACAGAACACGGTTAAAACCGGCATATTGCACATTTGTTCCTGCCACTAAAGCTTGAATTTCACCGGTATGATAATTGGCAATGATCATTGCTGCCTCTAAATCCGGAATTTTATGGCGTAACTTCAAGGCAGTTGCTGCACTGATAATGGCGTTTTCCGCTTGTGCCTGCAATTTAGGATCAAGCGTAGTGAAAATTCTCGCACCGGATAAAAAATTGAGCTTTTTATTGCCGAGCAGATCGGTTAATTCGTGTCGAACCGCTTGCATAAAACCGGGTTGAGCCTGTTGCACCGGGCGTTGGCTTTGGACACCCAATGGACGCTGGCTTAACATCTGATACAAAGATTGATCGATAATGTTATGCTCCAGCATCATTTGTAATACCACATTGCGCCGTTTGGTTGCATTTTCAGGATTGCGCCACGGGTTATAAAGTGAAGGGCCTTTGACCATTCCTACCAGCAGCGCAATTTGGTCTAAACTGATTTCTTGAATCGGACGACCGAAATAGAATTGACTGGCGAGGGCGAAACCGTGAATTTGCGTATCACCGCTTTGTCCCAAATAGATTTCATTCAGATAGGTTTCCAAAATGCGGTTTTTGTCATAATGCCAATCCAGCATTAATGCCATAATGATTTCATTCGCTTTGCGGCTTAGGGTACGTTCATTACTTAAAAAGAGGTTTTTAACAAGCTGTTGTGTTAATGTACTTCCACCTTGAACGGTATGGCCTGCTTTTAAATTATTGATTAAGGCGCGGGCAATCCCAATAAAACTGACGCCATCGTGAGTAAAAAAGTTGCGATCTTCGGTTAAAATCAAGGTATCAATCAAAAATCGCGGGTATTGCTGCAAAGGAATCGCTAAACGCTCTTCATCATCGGAATTCAACATTGCAATCAGTTTTGGTGATAAGCGAAATTCATTGACTGCTTTTCGTGCCACCAAATCTTCAATGACATTAAGTTGTTGCTGTTGGAATCGTAAGCGCAAAACACGCTGCGGTTCGGCAATATCCGGGAAAGGGAAGGCGCGGCGAATCAACACCAACGTGTCATCGTCATCAATTCTGAAATCACCCGGAGCGGCAAGCAGAGAAGTTTGACGGTAACCGTTATCAATCAGTAGCTGTTTTACTTCAGTTAATGAAGGATGTTCCGGCTGTTGCACTGTTGGAATTTGGCTATACACTTCAGCAGGAAGTTGCCAAATTTGCCCGTCCATTTTAGAACGAATTTTGCCATCGAGATAAATAGCATAAAAGCTACCCATACAAAGGGCAGTGATGCCGAGTTTTATCGAAAAAGCGAGAAAGCGCTGTTTCAGTTTAGAGTTCTTTTTCTTAGGCTTTGCCTGTTGTTTGGGTGCTTGTTCTGTCATTTTCTATCTTTTACTACATATATGGATCACATCGAGCACTATAAGTTTAGTGAGCCTGTTGATCTAATTCAATAACGTGTTCCAGTGCTTGTTCAAAATGAGCAAAGTATCGAGATTCACCGATTAAATTTAATATTCCGGATTTTCGCAATTCACGATCCACGCGCTTATTGGCACCGGAAAGCAGAACGATAACATTGCGTTTTTGTAACGAATTAATAACATCTTCCAGCGCTTGAATACCGGTCATATCAATAAAAGGAACCCATTTTAGGCGAATAATCAAAAATCTGGCATCGGTATTGGTGCCGGCTAAAGCACGCTCAAAATTTTCAACTGCACCGAAGAAAAAAGGACCTTCTAAAGCAAACACTAGTGCTGATTCCGGTAATCCTTCTTTTTCTCCCTGACGACCCAATTCCTGATTAATTTGATGCGCGCTGTTCGGCGACACCTCAACGCTTGCAGCCATACGTTTCAAGAAATAGAGTGTGGCTAAAATAACGCCAATATTCACGGCAATCACCAAATCAGCAAAAACAGTTAAAAAGAAGGTTATCAGTAAAATCACCACATCGGCACGAGGTGCACGTTTGATCATATTAATAAAGCGTCTGACATCGCTCATATTCCAAGCGACCACAAACAGAATCGCAGCCAATGCAGCCAGTGGAATGTTGGAAGCGAGCGGTGCGAGAACAACCAGAATAATCACTAAAGTGATTGCGTGAATAATGCCGGCGAGAGGGCTGTTGCCTCCGTTACGGATATTGGTTGCGGTACGTGCAATCGCACCGGTTGCGGCAAAACCGCCGAATAACGGGGCTAATATATTAGCGATGCCTTGCCCGATCAATTCTTGATTGGAGTGATGTTTCGTTCCTGACATCCCATCGGCAACCACTGCGGAGAGCAGTGACTCAATAGCTCCCAACATTGCAATGGTAAACGCCGGACCGATTAAGGTCATCATTTGTGTCCATTCCAAACGCGGCAGTTTAAATTCCGGCAACCCTTGCGGAATACCCCCGAAAACGGATCCGATGGTGGCAACACCTTCAAATTGAGCGAATTGCTGAACCACAGTAATAACAACTAAAGCAATTAGTGGGCCGGGTATACGATGCAGATATTTCACTTTAGGTGCGTAAAGAACCAACAATAATGCAGAGATAGCTAATGCAGTGGTCGCAAGATGTAATTGAGGAAAAACTTGGATCAGTTGCCAAACTTGTTGGTGAAAATGCGCACCTTGGATTGCCGGTAAACCAAAAAAGTTGCGCCATTGTCCCACCCAAATGATGACCCCGATACCGGCAGTAAAACCGACAATGACCGGAGCGGGGATAAATTTGATAATTGCCCCCATTTTGCTGATACCGAGTGCAAACAGGATGATTCCTGCCATTAAGGTTGCGATCTGTAATCCTTCAATGCCGTATTGTGCGGTGATGCCGGACAATACAACGATGAATGCTCCTGTTGGCCCGGCAATTTGTAACCGACTACCACCGAAAAGAGAGACTGCTAAACCAGCAATAATGGAAGTATAGATACCTTGTTCAGGTTTTACGCCGGAAGCAATCGCAAATGCCATTGCTAAAGGAAGTGCAACAACACCGACGATGACGCCGGCAATTAAATTGTTAAGCCAATATTTTTTTTGTAACAGCCCGGCTTTGTAGGCCTCTTGAATTGCAAACATAAGTGAAGTTTAAAAGGAAAAAATGAGTTGTTATTATAAGGCAGAGCGGATCTTTCTCAAATAAATTAGCGGAAAATTGATAGGATAAAATGAAACGATTTTAAAGCTATGTATCCTTAATTATTGCAAAAATAGAAAAACTGCTGCACGAATATGGCTAGCTATTTGGCTTTGTTGACGCACAAGACAGCGTTTTGAATATAAAAAGTACTGGTTATCACTCATTGTGAGGAGTAAAATAATTCTTCGTTAAGAATGTGTTAATTATTTCTTAGCGTAAAGTAATTTTTAAGTAAGCGGAAAATGAAACGTACTCTCGATACGTATTTATTGTTACGACAAACTAAGGAGGTTTGTATCTATGTCTACTTATTATTTTCTACCTACTCGTAATGTTTTCGGTGAAGGCGCTGTGAATGAGGTTGGTCATCTAATGCTTTCGCTTGACGCTCATTCAGTAATGATTGTAACAGACAAATTCCTTGCCAAATCCGGTATGGCGGATCAAGTAGTGGATATTTTGGCAAAAAGTAACATTAAAGCTGTTGTTTTTGATGGCGCAGAGCCTAACCCTACCGATAAAAATGTTGAAGCCGGTGTTGAATTCTTCAAACATCACGACTGTGAAGGCATAATTTCTCTTGGTGGTGGTTCATCTCACGACTGTGCTAAGGGGATTGCCCTTGTTGCTTCCAATGGCGGACGCATTCACGATTATGAAGGTATTGATAAAGCCACTAAGGATATTATGCCGCTCTTGGCGATTAATACTACTGCCGGTACAGCATCTGAAATTACTCGTTTCTGTATTATTACCGACACCTCTCGCCACGTTAAAATGGCCATTGTTGACTGGCGTGTGACACCAAAAGTTGCGGTTAATGACCCTGAATTAATGAAAGGTATGCCACCATCACTCACCGCTGCAACCGGTATGGATGCATTGACTCACGCTATCGAAGCTTATGTTTCTTCTGCGGCCAACCCATTAACAGATGCGGCGGCATTAAAAGCAATTGAAATGATTTATCGCTATTTGCCGAAAGCGGTAGCAAACGGCGATTATATGCACGCACGTGATAAAATGGCATATGCACAATATCTTGCCGGTATTGCTTTTAATAATGCTTCTCTTGGTTATGTTCACGCAATGGCGCACCAACTTGGTGGTTATTACAATCTTCCTCACGGTGTTTGTAATGCGATTTTATTACCGTATGTTGAAGAGTTTAACATTATCGGTAATATGAACCGTTTCCGTAATATTGCAGAAGCAATGGGGATCAACACTTCAAATATGACCACTACTGATGCAGCACAAGCCTGTATTGATGCGATTAAATTGATTAATCGTCAAATCGGAATTCCTGCAAATCTTAAAGTTCTTGGTGTGAAACCGGAAGATTTTGAAATTATGGCTGAAAACGCACAAAAAGACGTTTGTTGTTTAACCAATCCACGCAAAGCGACCAAAGCGCAAGTGGTTGAAATTTATCGTCGTGCTTATGAAGGGGAATAACCTCTATTGGCAATAAAGTGAAGTGAAAAAAGGCATCTGCTGATTAACAGATGCCTCAGACTGCTGACAAACCTCTAGACATACCTCTAGAGGTTTGATCTAATAGGCATATCGAAAAAAGGAAATGCCTATGCTCAAAAATACACCCTCACTCCAATATGAAATCGAGATGATAAGTCTCGAACAACTCGTTCCAAAAGACCACCTTGTCCGTAAAGTCGCGAAAGCCATCGATTTTGACTTCATTCGTGATGAAGTTGCTCATCTCTATTGCCATGACAACGGTCGCCCCGCAGTTGACCCAGTTCGCTTGTTCAAAATCATGTTA
>NZ_KB903713.1 GCF_000379785.1 Gallibacterium anatis DSM 16844 = F 149
TAAACTCTGGGGTGTAGGTTCGTTTGGTATGCAGCACGGCTAAGCCCTTTATACCTGAATGTTGATATTGGGCAATCCAACGCCTTAATGTGCGTTTAGACACGGTAAATGTACGACAGGTTAAAGAAAGACTTTCCTCGTGTTGAAAGTAGAAATCTACCACTTGTTGCTTAAATGTTTGGTTATATTTAGTCATAAAAAATCTGCACCTCTGTATGTTGTTGGATAATAAGTCCAACTTTTGGGGTGCAGATCAAGAGGTTTGGGGCGTTTGATATTCTTATAGGGTTGACTTTAAGTAATTTCCATTGATTTGTTGCGACTTTTCACAAATTAGATAACGTTGCAAATTCTCTAGCGACAGATGATGACTTTATCTGTGTTAATCTTGTATCTCGCCATTTTATAAAGTGTTCTTCGGTGAGATCTGATAATTGTATTTTCCCAATACCATTAATTTTTGCGATTTTGAGTAATCGCAGCCTTTCGGCGCGATATGTCTTTTTTTGGATAGACACTTCATTTATCTATCAAATCGTCAAATGTTATATCTTTTTGTGCAGCATCATACACGCCAAGTGCTATATCTGATTCAATTTTTAGCGCCCACGCTTGAGCTTCTGCCTTAGTTCTGAAATTAGCAGATCGAGTGATATTTCTGCGCCGAATCTGGACTCGGCAGCCTTTTTTTAACTTGGATATAGTTGCCATTTTCTGCTGTTAAATTTGTTAAATCTTGTAACATTTTAAAATGAATTCGTGTGTAAATCGTGTGCAATTCATTTCTTTAGTGATCATTTTGGATCATTAAACAGGCGATATCATAGCATTCGATACTGTATAAATATACAGTAATTATATTACAAGAAATGGTATTGATTTTATGTATTTATATGATTTAAAAGTAGAAATGCTGAAGATAAAAAAATCCCCTTTATTCGGGAAAAATAAAGGGGCAAACATTTGGAGTCATATTTTAGGGTACGGGCAAGATTATATAGCGTTAAATTTCATATTGCAATAACATTTTTAATATTTTTTTAACGTTTTTAACTTTTCTTCTCGCCGTGAGGGTTTCTTGTATCTGTGTCAGTCAAATTTCGCATTAATAGCGCGTAATCTAAGCAGATATCTTCCGGTACAGGAACAAATACAAAATGCCCATCGCCTAAAGCAGCTTCCACCGCTTCACCTTTGCGGTTAAACATCTGATTAATAGTAAAAACAATGTTTCCTTTCGGTGTCATCATTTCCACTTCATCTCCCAGTAGAAATTTATTTTTCACAGCAATTTCTGCCATTCCATTTTTACGAACACCGGTAAATTCACCAACGAACTGTTGCTGGTTGGAAACAGAGTAGCCGTAGTCATAATTTTGATATTCATCGTGAGTATGGCGACGTAAGAAACCTTCAGTGTAGCCGCGGTGAGCCAATGATTCCAATGTGGTCATCAGACTTTCATCAAACGGTTTTCCGGCGGCGGCATCGTCAATTGCTTTACGATAAACCTGGGCGGTTCTGGCACAATAATAGAATGATTTTGTTCTTCCCTCGATTTTTAAAGAGTGCACGCCCATTTGTGTCAATGTTTCAACGTGTTGCACTGCGCGTAAATCTTTGGAATTCATAATATAAGTGCCGTGTTCGTCTTCAAATGCTTGCATTTGTTCGTCTGGGCGTTTGCTTTCAGTCAATAGAAAAACTTTATCGGTTGTTGCGCCTTCACCTAATGTTGGCGCAACATTTTTCACCGGAATCACATTATTCGGATCGACAATATTACCGATTTCATCTTCTTGCCCCTCTTTTACTTGGTATTCCCAACGGCAAGCATTGGTGCAAGTGCCTTGGTTCGGATCTCTTTTATTGATATATCCGGAAAGCAAGCAGCGACCGGAATAAGCCATACAAAGTGCACCGTGTACAAAAACTTCGATTTCAATGTCAGGCACTTGTTTTCGAATTTCAGCAATTTCATCAAGAGAAAGTTCACGCGAAAGGATAACGCGCGTTAATCCCATCTGATGCCAAAATTTTACACTTGCCCAGTTGACGGCATTAGCTTGAACCGAAAGATGGATCGGCATCTGCGGGAAATGCTCACGAACCATCATAATCAAACCGGGATCGGACATAATTAATGCATCCGGTTGCATTTCAATCACTGGAGTTAAATCTTTAATAAATGTTTTTAATTTTGAGTTATGCGGTGCGATGTTGACGACAACATAGAATTTTTTGCCTAGGGCGTGAGCTTCATCAATACCGATTTTGAGATTAGCGTGGTTAAATTCGTTGTTGCGAACACGTAAACTGTAACGAGGTTGTCCTGCATAAACGGCATCAGCACCATAAGCAAAGGCGTAACGCATATTTTTTAATGAGCCGGCAGGAGAGAGCAGCTCAGGTTTTGCATAAGTTTTTGTCATTTTTTAATTCTCTTTCTGATCTCAGGTCAGGTTATACCGCAAAGGGTATAAATATAAAGGCGTGAATTGTAATCAGCGCCTGCACAGAATGCAAGCGCGAAATAAGTGTTGAGGTTAATTCAGTTTAGGTGGTTGTTGTTCCAGTTTTTGTTGCCAAAGACATTGATCACCACTTTTTTTATTGATTAATGAGAGATACTCTTGATGTGCTTGAATTTCTTCCGCAGAAGGCTTTAACACAAATAATTTTCGTGGTGTGTCGCTATGTTGAATTTGTTGTTGCACTTCCTGTTGTTGAATAGCCACAGCCGGTTCAGTATCTAACTGCAAACTGCCTTGTCCGCCGGTCATTGCCAGATAGACATCTGCCAGAATCTCCGCATCCAGTAAAGCGCCGTGCAGTGTACGTTTACTGTTATCAATCCCTAAACGGCTACATAATGCATCTAAAGAGTTTTTCTTTCCGGGATAGAGTTGACGTGCGACTTTTAGTGAGTCGGTTACCTTACATAACTGATTGGTAGTCAAAGCTTGCCCTTGTAAGGCGAATTCTTGGTTCATAAACGCCACATCGAAGGGCGCATTATGAATAACCAGTTCAGCACCTTTAATAAAATCAATAAATTCTTGTGCGACTTCTTTAAAACGAGGCTTATCCGCCAAAAATTCATCAGTAATGCCGTGAACTGCAACTGCTTCCGGATCAACCTGTTGATCCGGTTGCAAGTAAACGTGGAAATTACGTCCGGTGTAACGTCTATTGACTAACTCCACCGCACCGATTTCAATAATGCGATGACCGATTTGCGGTTCGCTGGTGCCGCTCATTCCGGTAGTTTCAGTATCAAGTACTACAATTCTGTTTTCATCCATTTGCATAGTGATTTTTCTTTTTCAGATTAACACTCTATAATTGGGCTTCATTTTAACAACACTCATTTTAATATGCTAAAAAAAATCGAAATTTTTACTGACGGTTCTTGTTTGGGTAATCCTGGGGCAGGAGGAATCGGTATTGTGTTACGCTATAAACAGCATCAAAAAGAGGTTTCGCAAGGGTATAAATTGACAACGAATAATAGAATGGAGCTGTTGGCTGCGATTACCGCTTTGAATTTATTGAAAGAACCTTGTGCGGTAACACTTTATAGCGATAGTCAATATTTGCGTAAAGGAATTACGGAATGGATTCAGAAATGGAAAAAAAATCAGTGGAAAACTGCACAGAAACAGCCTGTTAAAAATCAAGATTTATGGATTGCGTTGGATCAGGCAATCACTCCACATCAAATCGAATGGCAATGGGTAAAAGGCCACGCCGGTCATCCGGAAAACGAGCGTTGTGATACATTGGCCAGAGAAGCGGCAGCTAATCCCTCTCAAGAGGATGTAGGTTATCACCCTTAATATGAAGTAGTTTTTAATGCTATTTTTGTTTTTTAAGTAGCATTAAAAACCGTAAATTTGCATTTTTTAGCATAATCAGTTAAGCTTTTTGCGCTTTAAGCATATTTTATTGGGGATAAAATCATTCCTATCTAATTAAAGTAGTTGAGTTATCTACTATTTTCTATCTTTTTAGAATTTCAAATTGTTTATTGGAATTTGCTCATCAAATGTTAGCAATATTGCTGATCATATAATCAATGAGGAGAATTTATTTTGCGTTTACTGCATTATTTAAAGTCGACGAGTACATTTAAAGCACCAATTTTTTTACCCAGTCTGTTATTTATTCTATTGGTGACCGGATTAGGAATTGTTGTGCCAGAAACGACACAAAAGTTACTAAATGGCATAAAAAATAATATTTTTGATAATTTTAGTTGGTTTTATGTCGTTGCTGTTTCAATGTTTATCCTGTTTTTATTATTACTCTGTGCCAGTAGTTTAGGCGATATAAAATTAGGCACTGAAAATGAAGAACCTGAATATCCGTTTATGTCTTGGATGGCAATGTTATTTGCTGCCGGAATGGGGATTGGTTTGATGTATTTCGGGGTGGCGGAACCCATTTCACACTATGTTGCGCCATTAGCTGAAAATGCCTCACATACGGAAAAAGTGGAAAATGCGCTGTTACTGTCCTTTTTCCACTGGGGAATTCACGCTTGGGCAATTTATGCAGTAATTGGCTTAACGCTGGCTTATTTTAGTTTTCGTTATAAATTGCCATTAACAATCCGCTCCGGATTTTATCCTATACTGAAACATCGAGTGTCCGGTTTTTGGGGACATCTGATTGATATTATTGCACTCTGCAGCACTGTTTTCGGGGTGACAACAACCTTGGGCTATGGCGCAATGCAACTTGACGCCGGATTGCACGCAGTCGGCTGGATGGATGATCGCAGCTTAACGACACTGTCTGTGATTATTGTAGTGGTGATGACATTGGCGGCAATTTCGGCTATCACCGGCGTAGCAAAAGGCGTGCGACGTTTAAGTGAAATTAATTTAGGAATGGCAATTTTATTAATGATTTTCGTCTTAATTGCCGGTCCAACGATTTATCTGTTCAGCAATTTTTCAGAAAATATTGGAAATTATCTCAGCAATTTCATTGAGTTAAGTTTTAGAACCTTTGCAAATGAGCCGGAGAAAAAATCGTGGTTTAATGGTTGGACTGTGCTTTACTGGGCGTGGTGGGTTTCTTGGGCACCATTTGTCGGTTTATTTATCGCCAAAATTTCTAAAGGTCGCTCAATCCGTGAGTTCATCTTAGGCGTATTATTTGTTCCTTCTTTGTTTAATGCTTTATGGATGACTGTTTTTGGTGACACTGCAATTTGGGCAGATCAGCAATCGCAAGGCGCACTTTCCGCATTGAGTGATAATACCGAAGCCCTGTTATTTGCTTTTTTTGAACAGCTACCGGGTTCGACAATTGCTTCATTAATCGCAATGCTGATTATTGCATTGTTCTTTATCACTTCGGCAGATTCAGGCATTTATGTAATTAACAATATCGCCTCACAAGGCAAGGATAAAGTACCGGCGTGGCAAAGTGTGTTTTGGGCGGTGTTGTTGGCAGCATTAGCCATCGCATTGCTTCGTTCAGGCGGTTTGGCAGCATTGCAGACAATGACCTTAATTATCGCATTGCCGTTTACTTTGATTATGCTATTCCTGTGCTTGGGGTTATGGCGAGGATTAATGGTGGACAGCCAATATTTCTCGAAAAAATTTGCACACGGCAGTTCAGTGTGGAGTGGCAAAAACTGGCGTGAACGCTTAAATAAAATAATGAGTCAACCACAACGTGCTGATATTAAAGCCTTTTTTGATAAAATCGTTATCCCGGCATTTACCGAAGTGGAATCTGAATTAAAAAATTATGGCTTAACTGTGAAAATCAAAACATATTCACAATTACGTATCGCATTAGTGATTAAAAATGACAACATTCATAACTTTTTATATGGTGTTGCCGGCGAAAAACGTTCACTATCCAATTTATTAATTGAGGATGACAGTTTACCGCATATTGAACAGCATAATATTTATGAACCTATCACTTTCTTTAATGATGGTAGAGAAGGCTATGATGTGCAATATATGAGCAAAGATGAGTTAATCGTCGATATTCTGAAACAGTATGAACGTTATATGAATCTGGCTTTAGACGACACGCACAGCTTGCTGTTAAATGATCTTTCCTAACAAAATAAGGTGGTGTGAATCAATTCACACCATTTTTTTCGTATTTTTAACAAAAATTCAGTAATGATTAATGAAAACAGTAGAAAAAATATCCTACTGTTTTTCGATATTATTGTGCCATTTTCTTCGCGGAATGGAGAAAGCCTTGTGCTGTAGTGTAGATTGCTTCTTTTCCTTGCGCTGCGAGCAGCATATCAACAATCTCGCGGAATGCACCTTTGCCGCCGTTTGCTTTAGTAACAATGTCTACTTGCGATTTAATATATTCCGGTGCATCGGCTACGGTTGCGGTAACGCCACACACATTAAATGCCGGCAAATCAACACTGTCATCACCGATATAAAGTACTTCACTAGCTTGCACACCGGCTTGTTGCATCAGTGCAAAACAGGCACTCTCCTTTTCCAGTTTCCCCAAAGCGAATAAAGGTATTTTCAGATCCGCAATACGTCTTCTTAACACTTTAGAATCGCGACCAGATAAAACAGCGACTTGAATACCGCTTTCTAATAACATTCTGGTTCCTAATCCATCACGGGCATTGAAAACTTTAAACGCTTCAACACCTTCACTGCTTTCACCATAATAAAGTGAACCATCGGTTAAAACGCCATCAACATCGGTGATCACTAATTTGATGTCGGCGAGTTTTTGCTGGATTGTTGGCATAGCGACTCCTTAGCTTGAAAATTCATATAAGCCGACAACTTGCTGTTGATCGTCGACTACCACAAGTGAATGGATTTTATTTTGACGCATAAAATCTTCTGCTTGACCTAAATAACTGTTTTGATTGATGGTTTTTGGTGTTACTGTCATAAAATCTTGCGCCTGTTTCTGCAATACAGTTTCACCATAGCGACTCATTGCACGGCGGATGTCGCCATCAGTAATAATGCCCTGTAATTTTTTATCTTGCATAATTAAAGCAACCCCCATTCGCCCTTCATTCATCACGGTTAGGCAATCAAGGAAGAGTGTATTGGCGTGAACGACAGGTAGCGTTGTTTGCATTTTATCACGAACTTTGCATAACAAACGACGACCCAAGCTACCACCGGGATGGAATTTAGCAAAATCTTCTGCTTGAAAATGGCGAGCTTTGATTAATGAAACTGCCAGTGCATCGCCTAATGCCATTGTCACTAACACAGAAGTGGTTGGTGCTAAATTATTAGGACAAGCCTCACGTTCTACGCTGATATCCAATACATAATCGGCGTGTTTTGCCAAAGTCGATTGCAAATTACCGGTCATCGCTATGATTTTATTGCCAAAATTTTTTAAACTTGGAATTAATTTATTGACATCATCGGTTTCACCGCTATAAGAGATCAACAGCACCACATCAATCGGTTTTAGCATACCCAAATCGCCGTGAAAGGCTTCTGTTGGATGCAGGAAGAAACTTGGCGTGCCGGTTGAAGCAAAAGTGGCGACCATCTTTTTGCCGACAAGTCCGGATTTCCCAATACCGCCAATCACAAGACGCCCTTGGCAATGTAAGATTAATTCGACAATTTGTTGAAAATTTTCAGGAAGTTGTTGTTGTAATCGAGTAAGAGCTTGTTGTTCGATTGCTAATGTATCTTTAGCAATTTGCAAATAATCCATAATTTCTCCAATTATGCAATAAAAATTGGCAAATATTTTAATCGTTTAGGGCGGAAAAAGCGAATAAAAACACAAATTTAAACTTTTACTATATTCCAAAGCAAAAATCCGCTATACTTCGCGCTCGAGTTAGCCAGACAATCGCTGGTTTATTGAAGCCCTCAACCGTGAAAACGACCTAGGGGACAAGTAGACGAGAGGAAAGTCCGAGCTACATAGGGCAGAGTGCCGGATAACGTCCGGGAGGTGTGAGCCTACGACCAGTGCAGCAGAGAGCAGACCGCCGATGGCTCGTTAGAGATCAGGTAAGGGTGAAAGGGTGCGGTAAGAGCGCACCGCGTGAGTGGTAACATTTCACGGCACGGTAAACTCCACTCGTAGCAAGACCAAATAGGAACTCAATGGGTGGCCCGCTCAGAGTTCGGGTAGGTTGCTTGAGCGGCTATGCAAATAGCCGCCTAGATGAATGATTGTCCACGACAGAACTCGGCTTACCGGCTAACTCGTTCTTTTTATTTAAAGCTTAATGTTTGTCCTTCTTTAGGGACATTAACGCGATCGGTCATTTTTTCTTGTTTAACGAACTTTCTCATCTGATCACTGCTTATAGTAGTGTGATTGACGGCATCCATATGAACTGTAATCAATTGTGCATTTGGTGCTTTCTTATAGGCTTTTGCTACATCTGCTGTTCCCATAATAATACTGTTTTTGAAACCTGTTAGTTGTGCATAGCCGGTATTCATTACAACAAGATCAGGTTTATAAGTATCTAATGCGTGATCAACCTCATAATTCCAAATGGTATCGCCAATAAGATACAACGTTTTCTCGCCCTCTGCTTGCATAACAACACCCATTGCTTCACCGGCTAATTCTGCCAATTGAGGAACAGAGTACATTTCATCAGTTCCGTGTTGTCCCCCGGTTTTGCTTAAGCGAACTTTGTTAAAAGTAGTATTCTTACCAACAACGCGAACATCTTTAAAACCTTGTCCACGAATAATTTTTGCATCACCGGCATTTTGTACAAAAATAGGTAAACTTTTAGGTAATAATTGTTGCGCAACTTTATCCCAATGATCATCGTGAGTATGTGTTACGATAACGGCATCTACCCCTTGAAGAACTTTATTGACAGGCATCGATAGCTCGATGAGTGGATTGCGTTTTTCGCTGTTTACAGTGCCTTCAAATCCAGCGTAACTGCCTTTTGGTGCGAGATAGGGATCAACTAAGAAAGTTGTACCGGCAATATCAATTTTCGCAGTAGCATTACGGATATGTTGGTAATTAATGTTGGCAGACACGTTTGCAGAAACAATAGTGGCTAACATGGTTGAAGTAAATAATGCTTTTTTCATATTTTTTCCTGATAAATTAAATGGTTTATAGAGATGGTTATTATATGAATTTGAAAAAACAAAAATATTGACTAATTATCCAAAAAACGAAAAAATCAGGTCAAAAAGAGAGGGGGAGAAGTAATGCTAGCTAAGCTACCCAAGGTTGTTTTAGTGCTATATCCGGATTTTAGTCCGTTCCATTTTTCCATTCCATATATGGTTTTTTCGCTAAAGATTGACAATAAACCATTGTTTGAATTGAAAATTGTATCTGAATCTAGAGTAGAATTATCGGAAAGCCGTTTTCAGGTTTTTGTAGATGGCGATTTGCAATTATGTCAAGACGCAGATTTAATCGTGCTTTTCGGTTGGCATCAACAGGATCAAAAGCCTTCATTTCAACTTCAAGAAACATTGAAGCAAGCATATCAAGCAGGAAAAACAATTGTTGGACTTTGTTATGGTGCTTATCCGTTAGCATATAGTGGATTATTGGATGGAAAGCGTGCGACAACACATTGGCTTGCAGAACAAGACTTTAAACAACGTTTCCCTGCAGTAAAACTGAATACACAATCTATCTATATTGAAGATGAGCGAATAATGACATCAGCCGGTACAGCAGCCGGATTAGATTGTTGTTTGGCGATTGTACGTCATTATTATGGAGTAAAAATTGCTAACCAAGTTGCCCGATTGTTAGTGATACCTCCGCATAGAGAAGGTGGGCAGACTCAATTTATTGAACGACCGATCTCTCGAAAAACAGCGAATGAAAATATTAATCAGATCATTGCTATGATTCAGCAGAATTTAACTGAAAACTATACGATTAACCAATTAGCGCAACGATTATCAATGAGTAGAAGCTCATTTACACGGCATTTTCGTCAAACAACCGGAATGGCATTTAATGAATGGTTAATTGAAATGCGACTGCAACATAGCAAAGAATTATTAGAGAGCAAAATGCTACGTATAGAAGACATAGCTCTCCAGAGTGGTTTTCATTCGGCAACCGCATTTCGGCAACATTTTAAACAAAAATATAAAGTTAGCCCTAAGCAATGGCAAAAATGTTCTCAAAACGTCATAACGGCTTCTAAAAAGAAACCGTTATGAAGTAGAGACAGCTATTTTTTTGACTTCTTAATAAATTTCATCAAACGTCTACGTTTGCGTAATTGGTTTGGTGTTAATGTATTACGTTTACCCGCATATGGGTTATCTCCGTCTTGGAATAACATTCTGATCGGAGAGCCGATAATCTGCAAACTGCGGCGATAATAATTGGATAAATAACGCTTATAGGAATCCGGTAATTTATCGATTTGGTTGCCGTGCACCACAATAATCGGTGGGTTATGGCCGCCCGGATGCGCATATTTCAATTTAATTCTGCGGCCGGAAATCATTGGAGGTTGATGTTCTGTGGTAGCCATTTGCAAAATTCGTGTTAGCAACGATGTTGAATAACGTTTGGTTGCAGATTGATAAGCCTCATTGACAGATTCAAAAAGGTTACCGACACCGCTGCCGTGCAGTGCGGAAATAAAATGAACGCGCGCAAAATCAATAAAATCTAAACGACGATCCAATTCAGATTTAATGTTATCTTTGATTTCTTGACTTAATCCGTCCCATTTATTCACAACAATAACTAAAGCTCGACCGGCATTTAGAATAAAGCCGAGCAGTGATAAATCCTGATCAGAGATGCCTTCGCGTGCATCAATGGTGAGCAATACCACGTTAGCATCCTGAATGGCCTGTAAGGTTTTGATGACCGAAAATTTTTCTACGGTGAGGGTAACTTTCCCACGTTTACGCACGCCGGCAGTGTCAATAATGGTGTATTGCTGACCGTCCCGTTCCATCGGAATATAGATACTGTCACGCGTTGTGCCCGGCATATCGTAAACGACAACTCGATCTTCGCCTAAAATGCGGTTGGTTAAAGTGGATTTGCCAACATTTGGGCGACCGACAATCGCAATTTTGATCGGTTTTTGTTCTGTTTCAGCACTGTCTACTGCGTCTTCATCCTCGCTGTCGTCTACGATTTCATCATTGATCGAAGTCGCTTCAAAATCAGAAAAATCGGTATCGGAAAGCGCAAAATCAAAATCTTCGTCGTTCTCTGTTTCAGCGTCTTCACTCTCATCTTCCTGATAAGGGGCAAGAACATCTTGGATTAATTGTGTTACCCCTCTGCCTTGCGAAGCGGCGATTGGCGTGATTTCACCTAACCCTAATTGATAAAATTCACCGATATGCGAATCAGCGTCGATACCATCAATTTTATTGGCTACTACCACAGTGGTTTTCTCACGACGGCGAAGGTATTGTGCGATACCAATATCCGCTGCGGTTAAACCGGCACGCGCATCGACTAAAAAGAGAACAATATCGGCTTCATCAATTGCCAATAAGGATTGTTCCGCCATTTTTTCTTCAATGCCTTGTTCTGAACCGTCAATACCGCCGGTGTCGATAACAATAAATTCTGTTCCGTTTAATTGACCTTGACCATATTTGCGGTCACGAGTTAATCCCGGGAAATTAGCGACAAGTGCATCACGACTACGAGTTAATCGGTTGAATAATGTGGATTTTCCCACATTCGGACGCCCAACCAGGGCAATGACAGGAGTCATAATCACCTCAATTTTTAATATTTATATTCAAATTATGCAGTTAAAAAATGGCGCACATTATAGCGGATTTATTGTGTAATCCTAACGTTTTATGCAAATTAAAAGCGCAAAATGCAAAAAATGCTATTCCAATAATGCAAAGTGCAGAAATTCTGCAAAGTGATTCGCCCAATAATATTCGTGGTGAATTTCATTTGCCATAACACGAAGTCTTACCTGATCAATGGGATGCCCCGTACGCAACAGGGCTTGATAATAGCGCAATGTACAATCAATATAGGCTTGATTCATATTGGAAATATATTCAGCATCGGCGTCGTCGCCTTCGTTAGTGCCGACCTGAATAAACACTTTGCCGTTGCGATTGAACGGATGGTAATGCAGAAAATCCAGAAAATCCGATTCACTGAACCAAGACGCAAGAGAAAAGACACCAAGATGCCCAAAAACATCCGGATAAGCTGCCCCCATATAAGCAGTAATAATGCCGCCCATTGAGCTGCCTGCCAACAAGGTATATTGTGCTTCCGGTTTAGTGCGATAACTTTGGTCAATAAACGGTTTCACGGTTTCCACCACCCATTTACCATATTCCATTCCCATTCCGCCGGCATTTCTGGCTTCTTCGCTATTGCCGACATCAGTACGCCAAGGCCCATATTCGTCTAAACGCCGTTCGCCGGCATTATCAATGCCAACGACGATCAGCTGAGGAAATTCGCGATGTTTTTTTAAAGTAGGAATCACTTTCCAAGAGTAACCGGAATAGGACTCTTTGCTGTAAAACACGTTTTGCCCATCGTGCATATAGAGAACAGGGTAGTGCTTCCACTGATTTTTATGGTAGTTTTTCGGCAACAAAACGCGCACGCGGCGCATATGATCATAATAGGGAACGTATAAAAAATGTTCTTGCATTTCAAGATAATAGTGATGCATAGCCATTCCTTTGCTGTAGTTTTAATCTTGGTTTACAAAATGTTGCAAGCCATATTGATAAAGTGCGTTTTTCTTATAGCCATAAACTTCGGCAACAATCGCCGCTGCCTTTTTTAAGGGCAATTGCTGGCTGATTAATTGTAGGCTCAATAGTGCTTGAGGGTTGAATTGTTCTTCGTTATTTTCAACCGCACCTTCAACCACTAATACAATTTCACCTTTACAGCGATTGGCATCCTCTTTTAACCACGCAATCATTTCTGCAAGTTGATTGCCGTAAACGGTTTCCCACGTTTTGGTTAATTCTCTGGCAATCACTAAATAGCGATCCGCGCCGAAAACGGTTTGCATATCTTGCAGGCTTTCCAGAATACGGTGTGTTGACTCATAAAAAATCAGTGTGCGCGTTTCCGTTTTTAATTCGGTAAGGCGATCAAGGCGTGCTTTGCTTTTTGCCGGCAAAAAGCCTTCAAAACAGAAACGATTGGAAGCAATACCGGCAACGGAAAGCGCCGTAATCGCCGCACAACAGCCGGGAATAGGTTCAACACGAATATCTGCTTGACGACAGGCTCGGACTAAATGAAAACCGGGATCGCTAATCAGCGGGGTGCCGGCATCGGAAATCAAGGCAATATTAGTGCCTTGTTGTAACTTTTCGATGAGGGTTTCCGCTTTTTGTTGTTCGTTATGATCGTGCAAAGCAAAAAGCGGTTTTTTAATACCGTAATGATTTAATAACAAACCGCTGTGACGCGTATCTTCCGCCGCAATCAGATCCACTTGGTTGAAAGTATCCAGCGCACGTTGGCTAATATCGCTCAAATTGCCGATTGGCGTGGCGACAATATATAAAGTTCCGTATAAATTGCCCATAAATTAAGTCTTTTATTGCTTTTAAACTAAGAGATAAGTAAGATTTTACCGGTGCTCGACAAAAGGTCGAGCGGTCTTGTTTTTATAATGATAGTTTAAATTATCATAGGTATATATATGTTGAACATTCTATTACAACGAATGAATTTAAAAAATCTTTTACTGAGTTTTTTCGTAATGATCAGTGTAGCAGGATGTAGCAGTCTTATTGGTTCAAATAATACGATGTTACAAAATGAAGCCTATGCCAGTTCCGATTTTTACTTGGATAAGGCAAATAACAGTCAGGATCAGGATGAAAAAGTTAATTATCAGTTGTTGGCGATTCGTGCATTGTTAAATGAAAATAAAGTGGCGCAAGCTGCCAGCTTGTTATCTTCTTTGAATGATTTGGACGATGCTCAGCAGCTGGATGCTTCGCTTTTGAAAGCGACTTTATTGGCAATGCAGCGTGACAACAGTGCCGCAACAAGTTTGTTGAACACGATCAATTTGGATAGTTTAAGCAATTCACAAAAAGTGCGTTATTACGCCGTGTTGGCACAAACTGCTGAAAACAGTCACGATGCGGTCGGAGCAATTAATGCACACGTACAAATGGATCGTTTTATTACTGATATGCAACGTAAACAACAAAATAATGATGTGATTTGGGGTTTGTTACGTAATTTAGATAAAAATACGTTGAACAGTTTAACTGTAGATGACAATGATGTGGCGTTAAAAGGTTGGATTGATTTGGCGAAAGTGTATAACGATCATATTTCTCAACCGGATCAAATGCGTTTTGCAATTCAGAACTGGAAAACTACTTATGCCAACCATTCGGCAGCCTATTTATTGCCTACCGATTTACGTGGTGTCGTCAATTTTGAAAATTTAAATATCCAACAGATCGCACTGTTATTGCCGTTGAGCGGTAACGGTGAATTAATTGGAAAAACCATTTTACAAGGGTTTAACGATGCTCGCGGTAATTCGCCGATTGTGGTGAAAACCTATGACACAATGGCAGGAACCAATGTGACGGATTTGGTTAATCAAGCGAAACAGGAAGGTGCGCAAGCGGTTGTCGGTCCGTTGCTAAAAGATAATGTGGAAGCCTTGTTAAATGGCAATGCGATGCAAGGGTTGAGCGTATTAACTTTAAATACTGCACCAAGTATGCGTCCGTTACAAGGCGTTTGCTATTACGGCCTATCACCGGAAGATGAGGCGCAGTCTGCCGCTGTGAAAATGTGGAACGATGGTGAAGTGAATCCGTTGGTATTCGCACCGCAAAATGATTTAGGTCAGCGCAGTGCTTCGGCGTTCAATACTAAATGGCAAAGCCTTGCCGGTACGGACGTGAACACCTATTACTATACGTTGGTTGATGACATTTTAGCGAATCTAAAAAATGCGACAATGAATGGTAAAGTGAATGCGATTTATGTGGTGGCGGATAGTCAGCAGTTGCAGGAAATTAAAACCGCATTGGATAATTCTGATGCGCACGGCATTGCAATCTATGCCACTTCACGCAGCAATTCCGCTAACAATGGACCGGATTATCGTTTAACAATGAATGGTGTGAAATTCAGTGATATTCCGCTATTAAGTGATTTAAACTCCGCCAGCTATCAACAGGCACTTAAAATTGCCAACGGCGATTATTCATTACTTCGTTTATATGCGATGGGAGCAGATGCGTGGATGTTAATCAATAAATTTGCTGAACTTCGTCAGATTCCGGGTTATAGCATTAATGGTCTAACTGGCGTATTAAGTGCCGGTGAAGGTTGTAATATTGAGAGAACAATGACCTGGATGCAATATGATAACGGCAATATAAAAACCATTCATTAATTGAGAATGTCATTATTCAAACCAAGACAGCAAGGCGGCGAGTTTGAGCAACAAGCTCGCCGTTTTTTAGAACAAAAAGGCTTAAAATTTATTGCTGCTAATCAGACTTTTAAATGTGGAGAAATTGATCTGATTATGCAAGACGGAAAAACACTGGTTTTTGTTGAGGTCAGACAACGGAAAAGCGCAAAATTTGGTTCTGCGGTAGAAAGTGTTTCCTGGTCAAAGCAACAAAAATTGTTGAAAGCCGCAAATTTATGGTTAGGATTACGGCAACAAAGTCTGGAAACGGTAAATTGCCGATTTGATTTAATCGCTTTTGATGGGGTTGCTCATCAAATCACCTGGTTACAAAATTTTATAGAAATAAATGGCTGATATTATGTTGGATCGAATAAAAGCGTTATATGAAGAGAGTATTAAAGGGCATATTGCCACCGCCGCCGTCATTCCGGAGATATTGGCAAAGACGACAAATGAATTAACGCAATGTTTGTTACGCGGTAATAAAATTGTGGTGTTCGGCTATGGGCGTTCTACTTCTAATGCGCAATTATTAGTCGCGAATCTGATTAATCGTTATCAACTGGCTCGTCCTAGTTTTCCGGCGATACTGCTCGGCTTGGATGGCGTTGTCGGTGCGGCTTTAATCAGTGATAACAGTGTGTCGGAAGCCTATCAAAAACAGTTTAATGCCGTCGTAAACAGTGGTGATATCTTCGTGATTTTGACACCGGATACCGAGGAAGTTTCCCTCTCTTTAATTCGTTGTGCCAAAGATAAAGATATTTTAGTGGTTGCATTGACCGGAGATAAAAGCGATCATCTTAATGGTTTACTGGATGAAAACGATATTAATATCGCTGTTCCGGTACAAAAAGAGGTGCGAATTTTAGAACAGCACCTGTTTATTATTAATACATTATGTGAATTAATTGATTTTTCACTCTTTTCTCATTAATGCAAAAAAGGAGGCAATAATGCGTAATCTTCAATGGAAACAATTGGTTAAAGTAACGGCAATGGCAGGTGTAGTGGCTTTGTTACAAGGTTGTGTAGCTGCTGCCGTTGTTGGCGGTGGGGCATTGGCAACTAAAGTGGCAATGGATCCTCGCACTACCGGCACGCAAATTGATGACCAAACATTAGAGCTGCGAGTTGCGGATGCGTTGCGTAAAGATAAGCAGTTGAATGAACAGGCGCATATCAGTGCGGTGGTTTATAACGGACGTGCGTTATTGGTCGGTGAAGCGCCGAGTGCCGATCTTAAAGAAGTCGCTGTTAATCTTGCGCGTGGCGTTAAAGATATTGCTGATGTTTATGATGAAATCCAGATCGGCGAAAAGGTCAGCTTTATGCAGGCAAGTAAAGATACCTGGATTACGACGGAAGTAAAATCAAAATTGTTTGTGAACGGCAATGTGAAAGCATCTGATGTGAAAGTCGTGACTGAAAATGGTGTCGTCTATTTAATTGGTCGTGTAACACAATCGCAAGCAGCGGCAGCGGTTGATGTGGCTCGCCAAGTGAATGGGGTTAGAAAAGTGGTAAAAGTCTTTACCTATTTAAATTAATTAACAGTATCACAGCTAAATAAAAGGGCATTTGATAAAATGCCCTCAGACTGTTGACAAACCTCTAGACATACCTCTAGAGGTTTGATCTAATAGGCATATCGAAAAAAGGAAATGCCTATGCTCAAAAATACACCCTCACTCCAATATGAAATCGAGATGATA
>NZ_KB903714.1 GCF_000379785.1 Gallibacterium anatis DSM 16844 = F 149
AAGTTATCAACAGTTACTCGCTCAGCACAATATTGTGCAGAGTATGTCGAGGAAAGGAAATTGTTTAGATAATGCTGCAATGGAGAGTTTCTTTGGTCGAATGAAAGTAGAATGTTTTTATGGCAAAACTTTCGAAAGTATTGAAGAACTTGAATCCGTTATCAAAGAATATGTTCGTTATTACAATGAGGAAAGAATACAATTAAGATTAAATGGACTGAGTCCTGTTCAATACAGAATTCAGTCCTTAAAATAGCAGTCTAACTTTTCGGGGGCAGATCACAATATGTGGTGGGTTTTGTTGCAAAAAAGTATTTTTTTCAGTTTTATCAATAAAAAATTGTTGAGGATTTTCGTACTCGAAACATTGGGTTGTCGGAATAATTTTTGTAAATTGTTTGATTAATTTTGAACCCTGTTTTTTATCAACGGCTGAGAATTGAATGTCACGTTTTCGATCTTCAAAGGCCCATTTCATTGCAATAATGCCATTCGGCACCATTTGATTAATAATACTTAATGAGGAAACTTGAGCGTGCATTTTGGCTAACGGATGGGTGAAAAAATATCCTCGGGCTGCATAAGCGAGATAAATAAGACTGATTAAGCCAAAAGTAATAGTAATCAACGTACTATAATTTTCTATTACTAAAGGCTGTTGAGAGAGAATGTAAATAAAAATGGATGTAGGAAAAATGGCAGCGAGAATAGTGAGGACTAAAAGTTTAATAATAGGATAATCTTCCCAAATATTATTTAAGACGGCTTTAGTATCATCTTCGACAATACCAAACATAAAAATATTGTAATAGCTTTTATAGGTTTTAAAGTAAAAATAGTTACCGATATTAATGCCGGTAAAGAGTAATGAAATTAGAAAAATATAGAAACTGAATAAGCTAATTGTCGCTTGATAAAGCGAAAATGCGATTAAAACTGAACCAATAATAAATGGAACAGCAATAATTATTGCACTGATTTTGGCATCATAGCGATACCCCATTCTCCACATACGAGAAAATGAACGGTAATTTTGAGGATCTTGCAATAAATCCGTATCGATGAAACTTTTCACCATATATTTTCTAATCAATGTGGTTTGAAAAACAAAATAAAAAAATAAAATGGTGAGAACAAAGAGAAAGTTTAAATAAAAAGTCATTTATGAATTCCCTAAACGAGAGTTATTTATCTTCAAACCAAATTAATGTTGCCATTCTTCCTGTAATTTTATCGCGACGATAAGAATAAAATTTTTCCGGATCGGAATAAGTGCAATATTCGCCACCACTAATATTTTTAGATAGCACGCCTGCCTGTTGTAGACGAATTCTTGCTAATTGATAAATATCTGCAAAATATTTACCTTGATTTTGGTCATCAATCTTAAACGCCTGTTTTGCCGTTTCATTATTTAAACAAAAGGAATCATAAACATCCTGCCCGACTTGAAATGCTTTGGCACTGATAGCCGGAGCAAGCCAGACTTTAATTTTATCTGCCGGCGCGTTAAAGCAGTGCAGGGTATTTTCTAAAATACCGTTGGCTAACCCTCGCCAACCGGCGTGGGCAGCGGCAACTTCTTGACCATTGTCGGCAGCAAAAATAACCGGTAAGCAATCTGCTGTCATAATGAGGCAGACTTGATTAGGTTGGTTGCTGTAACAGGCATCTGCGGTTTTATCTTCGCTGTTAAGAGGCAATCTTTTAACAAGATTGCTGTGTATTTGCGTGAGAAAAGTTGGTGATTGCGGCAATTGAAATTGTTCTACCAACAATTGTCGATTTTTAGCAACGATTTCTGCGGTATCGCCAACGTGATCGCCTAAATTCATACCGGCATAAGCACCGCAGCTATAACCGCCGCTACGTAGAGTACTTAAGGCGTGAATATTATTCAGCACTTGCCAATTTGGGTAAATTGCGTCCATCAATAATCTAACTCATCTTTGTGTAGTTCGTAATCTGCTTTTAGTGCATTGACTAATGTGACAAAGTCATCCGGCAATGGTGCATACCACTCCATTAATTCACCGCTAATCGGATGTTCTAAACGTAACATAATAGCGTGCAGTGCTTGACGTTGGAATTGTCGTAATACGGTTAATAATGCTTCACTTGCCCCTTTTGGTGGTTTAGGGCGTCCGCCATAAGTTTGATCGCCAAGTAACGGATGCGCGATATATGCCATATGTACGCGAATTTGGTGCGTACGTCCGGTTTCAAGTCGCAATCTTAAGCGAGTGTAATTACGAAAACGCTCCATAATGCGATAGTGAGTGACCGCCGGTTTGCCTAATGGATGTACCGCCATATGTGTGCGCTTGGTAGGATGGCGCGCCATTGGCTGATCAACCGTTCCTCCTTTCGTCATAATACCGCTGGCAATGGCTTCGTACTCACGAGTAATTTGTCGTTTTTGTAACGCACGAACCAATTTGGTTTGTGCCTCTATTGTTTTTGCAACCACCATTAAACCGGTGGTGTCTTTGTCTAAACGGTGCACAATTCCGGCGCGCGGCACTTCCGCAATCGGCGGATAATGATATAAAAGAGCGTTTAATACGGTATTATCGGGGTTGCCGGCACCCGGATGAACAACAAGATCTTTGCTTTTATTAATGACGAGAATATGCTCATCTTCATATACAATATCCAGCGGAATATTTTGTGGTGTAAACCGAGTATCTTCTTCAATTTCTGCTTGCATAATAATCTGTTCCGTACCGAACACTTTTTCTTTCGGTACGGTGACAATCTTATCATCCACCTGTACTAAACCGGCTTCGATCCACGTTTTTATGCGAGAACGTGAATATTCCGGAAACAATTCCGCTAAAGTTTGGTCTAAACGTTGACCTAATTGATGAGGTTGAACCTCTGCTGTTAATTTTTTGTGTTCCATCGTGGTATTAATTCCAGTAATATAAACATTTAATTATTTGCTGATACACTATACAATAACAGCAACCAATAGAGTTAAAGTCGTGATTTTACCTTAACTGTTCACGAGTTTATAGATCGAATCAAGAATTGTGTAATTGTTGTGCAATTCACCTAATAAAAATTAAGGATTTAGATGCATATGAATAAGATAAAAGTAATTGCTGTGACTGCTTTATCCGCTTTGGTATTATCAGCTTGTTCCAACTCCTCTAAAGAGCAGGTTGAGCAGGCTCCGGTGAGTGAACTATATCAAAAAGCTCAAGAATATTTGCAGGATGAGAATTATCGTCAAGCAATCCGTTATCTTGAAGCTACGGATAATCGTTTTCCATATGGCGAATATGCACAACAGGCAGATTTAAATTTAATTTATGCCTATTACCGTAATGAAGATTATGTGAATACTTTGTCGACAGCGGAGCGTTATTTGCAAAAATATCCGCAAGGTCCTCATTTGGATTATGTGTTATATATTGCCGGTTTAACCAATATGGCGTTGGGGGATAATTTATTCCAAGATTTCTTCGGTGTGGAACGTTCTTCACGTGAAACTAAGCCAAGAGAAGATGCTTATCATAACTTTGAAACCTTAGTGCGTTATTTCCCGAACAGTGAATATACGCCGGATGCGAAACAACGAATGAGCTATATTCGTGAAAGTTTGGCAAAACATCAATATGAAATTGCGGAATTTTATCAGAAACGTGATGCTTACGTTGCGGTGGTGAATCGAATTCAAGATAATTTGCTCCGTTTATATCCGGATACAAGTTATGCTTATAAAGCATTGCCAATGTTGCAACAGGCTTATGCCGCATTACATTTAGATAAACAGGCACAAGAAATAGCACAGGTTTTAGCAAACAGTAAACAAAAAGAATTTCCTGAATTAGAAAAACCGGAATCACGTCCGGATGTTAAACCGCCGGTGAAATAACCTTATTATCAAGAGAAAATGCGATCAAGGTGATCGCATTTTTATTGCACGGAACGATAGAGATCTTTGCTGTAAAAAATTTGCGTTGGATTGTTTAAATCATAACCGGCAATATCGGCAGCAATTTTGACCGGTAAATAATAGTGATAAATTGGCAAAATAACGGCATCGGTTGTCAGCGTATCAAGAACCTGCTGATAAATTTGTTGCCGTTTTTCATTTTCTGTTTCCAACATTGCCTGTTCCAACCAGTGATCCACTTTTTCGTTATGATAATGCATTAAGTTATCCGGGCTTTTCGAGTGAAAATTGTTTAAAAAGGCGGAAATATCATTGTAATCGGCACACCAACCACTACGAATCAGTTGAAATTGCTGTTGGCTATGCAACAACGCCCATTCCTGCTGAGTCTTCGCTTGAATACCTGCTCTGATTAAATCTGATTGAGAAAACTGACGCACTAAATTTTGTGCTATGGCAAGATTTACCGGGTTGTTATCAACGGTTAGATTTAAATGTAATGGATGTTGAATAGAGATACCTGCCTGTTGTAATAGCTGTTCCGGCGGTGCTGAATTGAAATAGGCGCTTAATAACATTGATGAAGGTAATAAGTTTGCACTGGCTTTGCCGGTAATATTCACGCCGTCAATTGCACTTTTACTGGAAATTAGGCTCACTAATGCTTGTCTTACCACACTGTTTTTCAAAGTATGGTGATGTGGATTCAATTCATAATAGTAACTGCATAATTTTGGTACGGTTTGTAAGCTATCATTATTGGCATTTAACATTAGATCAATCGCTTTTGAGGTGAGATTTGTCCGCCAATATTCGACATTTTGAAAAGAAACGTGCGATTTATGCCAATAAAAGGGATTACGCGTTAAGATTACTCTGTTTTCATCAAGGCTGTGCAACGTATAAGCACCGTTATGGAGCGCATTTTTTATCGGTAATAAGGAAATATGTGCCAACATTAAGGGGAAATTGGCATTTGCTTTGTCCAGCTCAATTTGCAAATGGTACTCATCCGGAGCAGTTATGCCCAATGCTGCTGGTTCAAGTTGTTTCTGCAGAACGGCCTTTGCATTTTTAATAGCAATAAAAGCTAAATACGGCGCTGACGGTGAATTTTCTATAAATAAATTTTGCCAGCTGTTCACAAAATCGGCGGCAGTTACGGCAGAACCATCCGACCATTTGGCATTATTGCGTAAAGTAAACAACCAAACTTTGTTATCTTTTGTTTGCCAAGATTGAGCAACGGCGGGAATAATATTACCGTGCAGATCGTAGCTTACTAACCCTTCATAAAGATCATAAATTATCGCACTGTTTTGCAGATCGGTGACCTGTTGTGGATTGAGTTGGAAATGGGAAAATTCACCTCCGCGAATAAGTGTTTGTCGAGAAGGTGTACTATTTTCTGTGGTTGTAGTTGTTGTTTGTGAAGGGTGTTGTTGATCACAACTTACTATTGACAGTAGTGCATAAATAATAAAACTACTTTTACTTAACAATTTATGCCACATCAGTGTAATAACCCCGGGAATAAATTAGAGATACCGGCAACGCAGATCTCAATACCGAGCGACATTAGAATTAAGCCCATAATACGTGTGACTACATTGCTGCCGGTTTTACCGAGATATTTCATAATCATTGGACCGGAACGGAAAATGGCATAACACATCAGCGAAAAAATTAAAATTGCGATTGCGAAGCCCAGCCAATCGATCCAACTGTTATAACGTGAAGCCCAGACGATGGTTGAGCTGATAGCACCCGGGCCGGCAATTAATGGCATAGCAAGCGGTACAACGGCAATACTTTCATTTTCAGAAAAATTGGTGGCGCGTTCTTCTTTATTTTGTTTTTCTTCACCTAATTTACCGCTGATCATTGTCATTGCAATGGAAATAACAAGCAGACCACCGGCGATACGGAAAGAATTAATGGAAATACTGAAAAAATTAAGCAATGCTTGACCAACAAACAGGCTGGTAAGTAAAACTACACCGATGGCAGTGGAGGTCACCAACATTGTTTTTTGGCGTTCGGCTTCATATTGGCTACTGGTCATACTCATAAAAATAGGTAATGATCCGACCGGATTGGTGACGGCAAATAATCCAATAAAAAACTGCATATAAATAGGAAAGTTTTCAATAAACGGCATAGGAATTAATGATTTCAGTATTGTATAAATTAGAAAGCGTTTATTATGGCATAAGAAGCCGTTATTTACACGCCGCAGTAATCACAATCTCCACTTTCCAGTTCGGATCGGCAAGTTTTGCTTCAACGGTGGAACGTGCAGGTGCTTTGCCAACAACGACCCATTGATCCCAAGCGCGGTTCATTTCAGCATAGTCATTCATATCGGCTAAGAAAATTTCAGCGCGTAAAATACGAGATTTATCTGAACCGCTTTTTTCCAATAAAATGTCGATAAGCTGTAACACCTGTTGCGTTTGCTCATAGGCATTCAATGATGAATCTTCTGCCACTTGTCCTGCCAGATAGACAATTCCTGCGTAAATAGTGGCTTCCGATAAGCGGTTACCAGCATCAATATGTTTAATTTCACTCATAAAGCACTCCTTTAAGTTATATCTGATAAATTATTTTAAGGGTAAAATGGGTTTTCATTAACAGAATATATGTCCTCTGATTCGGAAGCGGCAACTTCCTGAAAATGAGGCACATTCTACCGCCCCGAAGAGCGATGTTTCAACCATTAAGGAGCTTTTAATGAAACCATTAATTTCTAATCAACACGGTGCGATTGTGATGGCGCTGCTACCGTTTTTGTATGGAATGCTGCTTTCTAAACCGATTTGGTTGCATTGGCTTCTTCTGCTTGCTTGGTTTTCACTCTATTTGATGACCTATCCGTTTCTGGCGTTATTTAAAGGCAGAAATTTGGCGCTGTATCGCCGTTGGACATTTATTTATGGTGGCGCGAGTTTGCTGTTTGCCGTTTTACCATTGTGGTATAACCCTCGTATTCTCTACTTTTTAGGTGCGATGCTACCGTTTGGTTTAATCAATATTTACTATACAAAACAGAAAAATGAGCGGGCATTACTGAATGATATTGCTGCTATTTTGATTTTTGCGATTGCCGGAATGGCGGCTTATTTCTTTTCGCAACAAAAGTGGGATCAAAATATGCTTTCAATCGCGCTTTATCCGACACTCTTCTTTGTCGGTACGACTTTATATGTGAAGAGCGTAATGCGCGAGCGCAAAAATCCTCGTTATTATTATCTCTCCTGTGTGTTTCATACACTTTGTGTCGTTATTGGCTTGTTCGTTAATATTGGTATCGCTTTGGCTTATCTGCTACCGATGTTACGCGCGATTTTTTTGCCGAAATATAAGTTATCGGTAAAACAGATTGGTTTAATTGAGTTCGTTATTTCACTCTATTTTTTGATTGTGCTTTACGTAGCAACGGCATAGCTGAATAAATACGGGGCAGGGTGCGTCTTTGTTCGCTGTAAAAAAAATGCTAGAATTTGCGCTTTGTGATCAACAGCGACAGAAAAAAAGATGAGTGAAAATATTTATAATGCGAATGATATAACCGTTCTCAAGGATCTCGAACCGGTGCAGTTGCGCCCCGGAATGTATACTGATACCACCCGTCCTAATCATCTTGGTCAAGAAGTTATTGATAATAGTGTCGATGAGGCTTTAGCCGGTTATGCGACTAAAATTGAGGTTATTCTGTATCAGGATCAATCGTTAGAGGTGATTGATAATGGGCGAGGAATGCCGGTTGATATTCATCCTGTAGAAAAAATTTCCGGTATTGAGCTGATCTTAACCAAACTGCACGCCGGTGGAAAATTCTCAAATAAAAATTACCAGTTTGCCGGTGGTTTACACGGAGTGGGAATTTCAGTTGTAAATGCACTCTCTGCACGCGTTGATGTTTCTGTTAAACGCAATGGTGAAATTTATCATATTGCCTTCGCCGACGGTAAAAAAATAGAAGAGCTGGAAGTGGTCGGCACTTGCGGCAGACGCACAACCGGTACGGCAGTAAGATTTTGGCCTAATGCAAAATATTTTGATTCAGCAAAATTCTCTGTTTCACGTCTTCGTCATTTATTACGCGCGAAAGCGGTACTTTGTCCGGGATTGGAAATAAAATTTATTGATAAAGTTAATCAAACGGAAGAGCGTTGGTGTTATCAGGATGGGCTTTCTGATTACTTATTAGAAGCCGTTGATGGCGTGGCAACTTTGCCGGAACAACCGTTTATCGGCGAATTTAAAAGTGATACTGAAGCGGTGAATTGGGCGTTATTCTGGTTACCGGAGGGTGGGAATATCATTGGCGAGAGTTATGTTAATCTGATTCCTACACCACTAGGAGGCACGCACGTCAATGGTTTGCGCCAAGGTTTGTTGGATGCAATGCGAGAATTTTGTGAATTCCGCAATTTATTACCGCGTGGCGTTAAGTTAACGGCGGATGATATTTGGGAGCGCTGTGCTTATATTTTGTCGTTAAAAATGCAGGATCCGCAATTTGCCGGACAGACAAAAGAGCGTTTATCTTCTCGTCAGAGTGCGGTGTTTGTTAGCGGTGTTGTCAAAGATAGTTTTAGTTTATGGCTTAATCAGAATATTCAACAAGCGGAGCAGTTGGCAGAAATGGCGATTGCTTCGGCACAACGTCGCTTACGCAGTGCGAAAAAAGTCGTGCGTAAAAAATTGGTGAGCGGTCCGGCATTGCCCGGAAAATTGGCAGACTGTACCCAACAGGATTTGAGTCGTACCGAGCTGTTTTTGGTGGAGGGCGATTCTGCCGGCGGTTCGGCAAAACAGGCACGTGATCGAGAGTATCAGGCGATTTTGCCATTACGCGGAAAAATCCTTAACACTTGGGAAGTGGCTGGCGATCAAGTGTTGGGCTCACAAGAAATTCACGATATCGCTGTGGCGTTAGGCATTGATCCCGATACTGATGATTTATCGCAATTACGCTATGGCAAGGTGTGCATTCTAGCGGATGCGGATTCGGACGGTTTGCATATTGCCACCTTATTATGTGCATTGTTTTTGCGTCATTTCCCTAAATTGGTGGAAGAGGGGCACGTTTATGTTGCGATGCCGCCGTTGTACCGTATTGATTTAGGTAAAGAGGTGCATTATGCCTTGGATGAAAATGAAAAAGAGGCCATTTTGGAACGCCTAAAATCTAAAAAAGGCAAAATTAATGTGCAGCGTTTTAAAGGTTTGGGTGAGATGAATCCTTTGCAATTACGCGAAACCACAATGGATCCGAATACACGTCGCTTAGTTCAGTTGGTGTATCAACCGAATCAAGGCAGTGATGACGAGGCGGATCATACATTAGAAATGTTAGATATGCTTTTGGCGAAAAAACGTGCGGATGATCGAAAAAATTGGTTACAAGAAAAAGGCGATCACGCAGAGTTAAACGTTTAAGTTTGGTAAAGAGAGATGAGTACAATTAATTACGAAGGCGTTGAGCAGATGCCGATAGGGCATTTTACGGAGAATGCGTACCTCAATTATTCAATGTATGTGATTATGGATCGTGCGTTGCCATTTATCGGTGATGGTTTAAAACCGGTGCAGCGCCGCATTATTTATGCGATGTCCGAATTAGGTTTGAATGCGAGTGCGAAGTATAAAAAATCGGCGCGTACGGTCGGTGATGTACTGGGTAAATTCCATCCGCACGGCGATACCGCTTGTTATGAAGCAATGGTACTGATGGCACAGCCGTTTTCTTATCGTTATCCATTGGTTGATGGACAAGGAAACTGGGGAGCACCGGACGACCCGAAATCTTTTGCGGCAATGCGTTATACCGAATCTCGTTTATCAAAAATTTCAGAATTATTGCTTTCGGAATTGGGGCAGGGAACGGTCGATTATCAACCAAATTTTGACGGTACTCTTGATGAGCCACAATATTTGCCGGCAAGATTACCGCATATTTTATTGAACGGTACTACCGGAATTGCTGTGGGGATGGCGACCGATATTCCTCCGCATAATATTAATGAGATTGCCCAAGCATTAATTTTATTGTTGGAGAATCCGGATGCCTCAATGGATGAAGTATTGGATATTGTTAAAGCACCGGATTTCCCAACAGAGGCGGAGATTATTACACCGAAAGAGGATTTGCGAAAAATCTATCTGAATGGCAAAGGCTCACTAAAAATGCGGGCGGTATGGAGTAAAGAGGATGGCGAAATTGTGATTACCGCACTGCCTTATCAGGCTTCAGGCGCTAAAATTATTGAGCAGATTGCGACACAGATGCGCAATAAGAAATTGCCGATGGTAGATGATATTAAAGATGAATCGGATCACGAAAATCCAACCAGATTGGTGATTGTTCCACGTTCTAATCGAGTTGATGAAAATGAACTCATGGCGCATCTGTTTGCTACTACGGATTTAGAAAAAAGTTGTCGTGTCAATATGAATATGATCGGTTTAGATCGTAAACCGGCAGTGAAAAATTTATATACGATTTTAACGGAATGGCTCAGTTTCCGTCGTCAAACGGTCACTCGTCGCTTGCAATATCGTTTGGATAAAGTGTTATCAAGACTACATATTCTAGACGGGTTGTTGATTGCTTTCTTAAATATTGATGAAGTTATTCATATTATTCGCAATGAAGATGAACCTAAACAGGAGTTAATGTCGAGATTTGCCTTATCAGAAGAGCAGGCGGAAGCGATTCTGAATTTACGTTTACGTCATTTAGCGAAATTGGAAGAAACTGAATTAAGAGCGGAGCAGAAACAGTTAGAGCAGGAACGCAAACAGTTGGAAAAAATATTATCTTCGGATAAAAATTTGAACCAATTGATCAAAAAAGAGATTGAGCAAGATGCAAAAACGTATGCCAGCCCGAGATTATCGAAAATTGTTGAGCGTGAAGAGGCAAAAGCAATCTCTGAAAGTGCTTTGGTGCCGGTAGAACCGGTAACGGTGATCCTCTCTGAAATGGGATGGGTGCGTTGCGCCAAAGGGCATGATATTGATCCACAAAGTTTAAGTTATAAGGCAGGAGATAATTATCTGGCTCACGTTTGCGGTCGTTCTAATCAACAGGTGATTTTCCTTGATAGCACAGGGCGGAGTTACAGTTTGGATCCGTTATCCTTGCCGTCTGCTCGTTCACAAGGCGAACCGATCACCGGTAAATTAATGTTGCCGGCAGGCGCAATGATAGAACAGCTATTGATGCCGAAAGCAGAGCAAGCACTCTTAATGGCATCAGATGCCGGTTATGGTTTTGTCTGCAATGCGGAAGATTTAATCACGCGTAATAAAGCCGGTAAAGCGGCGATTTCATTACCTGAAAATGCCAAAGTGTTGCCTCCGGTAGTGATTGAAAACAAATCGGTTTTATTGGTGGCGATTACTTCAGCGAACAAAATGTTACTCTTCCCGCTCAGTGAATTGCCGCAGTTATCGAAAGGAAAAGGAAATAAAATTATCAATATTCCTGCTGCGAAAGCAAAAGCAAGAGAGGAGTTGTTGGTGAGATTATTTGTGATTGAAGAGGGCAGTTCTTTGATATTCCGTTCCGGTAAGCGTAAAGTGACTTTGGATGCGAAAGAAATCAGTCATTATTATGGCGAACGAGGTCGTAGAGGCGCTTCATTGCCGCGCGGAGTGCAGCATAGTGCGGAAATTGAGATTATTCCACCGGAAAAACCGGAAGAATTTGTATTAACCAATTAAGCACAGAAATATGCAGGTAAATATTTGCTATTGCAATAGCAAAAAGGTAGAATATGCGACTCTTGTCGTGGCTGGATTAGAGATCGGCTACGATGTGTTTTAATTTAACTTTATTAGGAGTTTATTTATGTCTCTAAGCACTGAAGCAAAAGCAAAAATCGTCGCTGAGTATGGTCGTGATGCAAAAGATACTGGTTCACCAGAAGTTCAAATTGCATTATTAACTGCACAAATTAACCACTTACAAGAACATTTTTCCGTTCACAAAAAAGACCACCATGGTCGTCGTGGTTTGTTAGGGATGGTTTCTCGTCGTCGTAAATTATTGGATTATTTAAGACGTTCTAACTTAGAAAGTTACACTAAATTAATCACAAGTTTAGGTTTACGTCGCTAATTCTTTGACGTTTTCATAGAGCCCGAAAGTGATCTGCTTTCGGGCTTTTTTGTTTTGTTCTATTTATACATCTTGTTAACTCTTTTTTAACATAAAAATCTTCGTGATCTTCCCATCAATGCGTATAAGCGCAAGTTTTTAGCTATTTGTACAAGCCGTATAATCCTCATTATTTATTAAGCTATGTTAACTTAATAAACATAACATTAAAAAATATAATTAAGTTATAAAAATGTGATAAAAATTGGTGACACAAATATGAATGAAATGTTAATATGGCGTCCCATTTTTATATAATCCGAAGAAGCAGAGTAATGATTGTACAAGCTAAATTGCCATTATTTTGTCTGCCGGCATTAAGCATTTGTGCTTCATTCTCTAAAACTTTAGTTTGTTTCTGTATTGAGGTTATTTTTTATGAAACTGAGTAGTAAACAGACCAAATGGAGCTTGGTACTTATCTGTGCCGCTTTTTTATTAAGTGGTTGTGAGAATGCTGTATTGCTCAATCCTAAAGGTCAAATCGGGATGGCGGAGCGTGATCTCATCCTGATTGCAACCGGTTTAATGTTGCTTGTCGTGATTCCGGTAATCATAATGGCAATCGTATTTGCCAGAAAATATCGGGAAAGCAATGTAAAAGAGAAATACTCTCCAAACTGGGCGCATTCCAATAAGATCGAAATGGTGGTTTGGGGAATTCCTGTCATCATTATCCTTATTTTAGGAACCATCACTTGGAAAACCACCCATTCACTTGATCCATACCGTCCATTAGAACATGAGAATAAATCAATCACTATTCAAGTGGTTTCCCTAGATTGGAAATGGTTGTTTATTTATCCTGAACAAGGCATTGCGACAGTGAATGAAATTGCCTTCCCACAAAATACCCCCGTAGAATTCAAAATCACTTCAGATACTGTGATGAATTCTTTCTTCATTCCGCAATTAGGTAGCCAAGTTTATGCGATGGCTGGTATGCAGACTAAACTACATTTGATCGCTGATGAACCCGGTACTTATAAAGGTATTTCCGCAAGTTATAGTGGTTCAGGATTTTCGGGTATGAAATTCAATGCGATTGCTACTCCGGATGAAGCCTCTTTTGCAGATTGGGTCGCTAAAGTGAAACAGTCACCAGATTCTTTGAACACGATGGATGCATATAATCAAGTAGCTATCCCGAGTAAATATGATAAGCCGAAATATTTCTCCAGTGTAGTTCCGAATCTCTTTTATGACATTATGGCAAAATTTGGTAGTCCTCATATGCATAAGCCGGATATGCAAGGGCATAGCACACATATTTCGCATAATGAGTCATCAGTCGCAATTACTGAATAGTTAAATAAGCATCGAAGGATATAACTATGTTAGGAAAATTATCATTAGACGCGATACCGTTTCATGAACCTATTGTGATGGTAACGGTTAGCGGTATTATTTTGGGCGGTATTGCTGTTATTATCGCTTTAACTTATTTTAAATTGTGGGGCCCGTTATGGCGAGACTGGATTACGACTGTTGACCATAAACGTATCGGTATTATGTACATCTTTTTAGCCATTGTTATGTTAATACGTGGTTTTGCCGATGCCATTATGATGCGTAGTCAGCAATTTTTAGCATCAGGGGGCTACGCAGGCTTTTTACCGCCGGAACACTATGACCAAATCTTTACGGCTCACGGTGTTATTATGATTTTCTTCGTTGCTATGCCGTTTGTGATCGGTTTAATGAATATTGTTATTCCGTTGCAAATTGGTGCTCGTGACGTTGCGTATCCGTTTTTAAACAATTTAGGCTTTTGGTTTACCGCTGTTAGTGTGGTTTTGATTAACCTCTCTTTGGGGGTTGGTGAGTTCGCTAAAACCGGTTGGTTGGCTTATCCGCCATTGTCGGAACTGCAATATAGTCCTGATGTGGGCGTCGATTATTGGATTTGGACGTTACAGATATCGGGTATAGGAACAACATTAAGTGCGATTAACTTTATTGCCACTATCCTCAAAATGCGTGCTCCGGGAATGAGCTTGATGAAAATGCCAATTTTCTGTTGGGCTTCTTTCTGTTCTAACGTGTTGATTTTAACTTCATTCCCGATTTTAACCGCAAGCGTTGCTTTACTTACATTAGATCGTTATTTGGGTACCCATTTCTTCACCAATGATTTGGGTGGCAATATGATGATGTATATCAACTTAATCTGGGCGTGGGGCCATCCGGAAGTATATATTCTGGTGTTACCTATGTTTGGGGTTTATGCGGAAGTTACAGCTACTTTCTCTCGTAAGAAAATGTTTGGTTATACCTCAATGGTGTGGGCGACAGTATGTATTACTATCTTGTCTTTCATCGTTTGGTTACACCATTTCTTTACTATGGGATCAGGCGCAAATGTTAATGCTTTCTTTGGTATAGCAACGATGATCATTTCCATTCCAACAGGGGTGAAAATTTTCAACTGGCTGTTCACGATGTATCAAGGTCGTATCAAACTCAGCGTACCGATGTTATGGACCATTGGCTTTATTGTGACCTTTGCTATTGGTGGAATGACCGGTGTGTTATTGGCAGTACCGGCTGCTGACTTTGTGTTACACGGCAGCGTATTCTTAATTGCTCACTTCCATAACACTATTATCGGTGGTGTGGTGTTCGGTCTCTTTGCCGGATTGAACTACTGGTTCCCTAAAGCATTCGGTTTCACTTTAAATGAAAAATGGGGTAAGCGTGCATTCTGGTGCTGGCAAATCGGTTTCATTGTTGCGTTTTTACCGCTATATGCATTAGGTTTTATGGGAATGACTCGCCGTTTAAGCCAACAAATTGATCCTGAATATCATACATTACTCGGTGTAGCAGCACTTGGTGCGGTGATTATTGCTTTGGGTATTGCTTGTCAGTTTATTCAACTTGGTGTATCGATCCGTGATCGAAATAAAAACAGAGATACCACCGGTGACCCTTGGGGCGGACGTACTCTTGAATGGGCAACTTCTTCACCACCGCCTTTCTATAATTTTGCGGTGACTCCTCGAGTAGAAGATCGTGATGCTTTTTGGGATAACAAAGAAAAAGGTGTGGCTTATGCTAAACCAACAACTTATGCCCCTATTCATATGCCGAAAAATACTGCTGCGGGTGTCATCATTGCTGTATTTACTATGATTTTCGGTTTCGCAATGATATGGCATATCTGGTGGTTAGCAATCGTAAGTTTCGTCGGTATGGTTGTTACTTGGATTGCTAAAAGTTTCGATCAAGATGTGGATTATTATGTTCCTGTCGATCAAATTGAAACGATTGAAAATAAACACTTTAAAGAATTATCTCAAGCAGGGCTGCAATAATGTCAACAAATACTGTAATACATAACGGTGTCCATCAAGGACACCACGATACTGGACCGATTAAAGTTTTCGGGTTTTGGATTTATTTAATGAGCGACTTGATTCTATTTTCTTGTCTGTTCGCAACCTATATCGTGTTGTTACCAGGTACAGCAGGGGCACCGAGCGGCAAAGATATTTTCGAGTTACCTTATGTGTTAGTGGAAACCTTCCTATTGCTGTTCAGTTCCATTACTTATGGATTTGCTGTTTTAGCAATGAACCGCAATAATGCCAAGCAGGTTTTATTATGGTTAGTTGTGACTTTCCTATTCGGTGCGGCTTTCGTTGGTATGGAAATCAATGAGTTCCACCATTTGATTGCACAAGGTGTAGGGCCTGATCGTAGCGGTTTCCTCTCCGGATTCTTTACACTAGTCGGTACACACGGTTTACACGTTACTGCCGGATTGATTTGGATGGTGGTGATGATGATTCAGGTGGTTACACGCGGTTTATCTGCGGTTAACCGTACTCGTCTAATGTGTTTAAGTTTATTCTGGCACTTCCTTGACATTGTTTGGATTTGTGTCTTTTCCGTTGTTTATTTAATGGGGAGCTTGCTATGAGTTACGATAACCACGATTATGCCGCTACTGAATACGGTAGTGTTAAAAGCTATCTTATTGGTTTCGGTTTATCTGTTATTTTGACATTAATTCCATTCCTGATGGTAATGAACGGCAGTGCGTCCAAAATGTCATTATTGGTTATTATTGCCGTTACAGCAGTGATACAGCTAATTGTTCAGCTTGTCTGTTTCTTGCATATGGGAACTTCTGAAGATGGGCGCTGGAATCTCATATCATTTATTTTTACCGCGATTGTGATTCTATTATTGGTAGCATTATCCATCTGGATTATGTGGAGTTTGAATGCCAATATGATGGCAGGCTAATAGGATTTACTATGATTAAATCTTACCTACAAGTAACCAAACCGGGAATTATCATCGGCAATCTTATTTCGGTTGTCGGTGGGTTTCTGTTAGCGGCCAAAGGGCATATGGATCATATGCTCAGACTGCTGACAAACCTCTAGACATACCTCTAGAGGTTTGATCTAATAGGCATATCGAAAAAAGGAAATGCCTATGCTCAAAAATACACCCTCACTCCAATATGAAATCGAGATGATAAGTCTCGAACAACTCGTTCCAAAAGACCACCTTGTCCGTAAAGTCGCGAAAGCCATCGATTTTGACTTCATTCGTGATGAAGT
>NZ_KB903715.1 GCF_000379785.1 Gallibacterium anatis DSM 16844 = F 149
GACCTCTTTTCCCTTTTCGCACACCACCAAAATAGCTTTCATCTAACTCTACTTCGCCATCGAAAAGTTCATGTGCTTGTAGTGCTAAATGATGGCTGATAACGAGACGAATTTTTCGATAAAACAAGATGGCAGTATTGGCTTNAATGCCAAGCAAATCTGCTGCTGATCGTGCTGTTACTTCTAATACAAAAAATTCAAGCAGTTTTCTTTGTATAGATTTCTTTAGTTTACAATTGGTTATCTTCATTTTTGTAGCTTAGCATAAGTGCTAATCTACTTCAGCCCCAAAATATTTATCAAGAAAATCAAGCACATTGGGTTGGAGATGGATTTTTGGTTCAACCATTGTTCAGTCATATGGGGGAAGATCGTGGAACAAATCCATTTTTAATGTTGGATTATGCCGCACCACAATATTATGAACCAAATAAACGTACTCCACGAGGAGTCGGACAGCACCCACATAAAGGCTTTGAAACAGTAACTATTGCTTATCAAGGAGAAGTGGAACATCGTGATTCCAGTGGTGGTGGCGGTGTGATTAAAGCTGGTGATGTGCAATGGATGACAGCCGGAGCTGGTATTATCCATCAAGAGTTCCATTCTGAAGCATTTAGTCGTCGAGGTGGAATGTTTGAGATGGTACAGCTTTGGGTAAATTTGCCGCGTAAGGATAAAAATGTACCGGCACATTATCAACACCTCGCTAAAGAGAATATTCCGGTGGTGGAATTTGCCGATAATGCCGGCTATGCCCGCATTATTGCCGGTAATTTCGCCGATATTCAAGGGGCAGCGAAAACCTATACCAAGATGAATGTGTGGGATATGGCGATTAACGCCGGACGTGAAGTGGAGATTGAAATACCGGAAAGCCAATCGCTCTCTATGGTGGTGTTGCGTGGTAAAGCGACCTTTAATCACAATGAGCAGGCGAGTGCCGGACAGTTAGTCAATTTTGAAAGAAGTGCCGGCAAAGTTACCATTACTGCCGCAGATGAAGAGCTGAAAATTCTGCTGTTGGCAGGCGAACCGATTGAAGAACCGGTTGTGGGTTATGGTCCGTTTGTAATGAACTCTTTTGAAGAGATTCGCCAAGCGGTGAACGATTTTAATGCCGGTAAATTCGGTCAAATTGAAAATTGATAAAATGGGTGGTTGCTAAGGCATCCGCCCTGAATAAGGAGAAAATATGATGCTTTATAAACCATCCCATCCACACAGTTTATTGCAGGATGATCAACTTTTTTTATTGCAACGCTTTCCGCAAGACAAATGGCGGATGTTGCCGAGTTTCAGCGGTACTGCCGGTTGGTTAGGAATGCACGATAGCTTACGCTTCGGGCAAGGAATGCTGGATCATTTAGGGCGGCAATATTTGGAACAAAAATTAGATTGGGAAACGTTCCAACAACGTTTGTTGCACGAATCCTATTTGCATTACGGTCATTTGGACGGACATCATCGTTTAGAGGATGATGAACATTTTCCTAAAATGCGCTTGCAGCAGCCTAAGTTAGCTACCGGTTTCGATCTGTTGGAAAACGATCATCAGCAGATTGCCGAACGGTTAAGTGAAGTCAATCGTGATCTGTTACGTTTACGGCAAACACCGGTACCGCAAACGCAGCAAAAATGGGTCGAGCAGCTAATCAATAATATTAAACAGAGCGGTGAGCTGCTTTATCGTCATCTTGCGGATGAAGAAGATTTGGTGATCCCATTATTGGCGCTGCAATCAGAAACGGAATAATGCAGTGATACGATAAAAAACAGCCATTGAAACGGCTGTTTTTTTAACTTCTGAACACAAAATAGACGCAACCTAACAGACAAAGCCCTGCCCAGAGATAGTCTAATTTAAAGGGTTGTTTAAAGAACCAAATCAGAAATGGCACAAAAACAAGCAACGTAATCACCTCTTGGGTGATTTTCATCTGCCCGAAAGAGAAACCTTGTGCAGCAAGATATCGGGTTGCCGGAATCATAAAACTGTATTCCAGTAATGCGATAAACCAGCCGAAAATGACCGCTTGCCAAATCGGGGCATTATGCAGGAATTTCAAATGGCTGTACCACGCCAATGTCATAAAACAGTTGGAAATCACTAACAGCAATAAGGGGAAAATGTACGCAAACATCTTAGACCTGTGAAATTGAATATGGAAATAAGCGATGCATTTTACGCTTTTTTTGCTGACAGAAAAGTGGGCATCAAGAAAAAAGGTTGGGCATATGCCCAACCGTAAAGGTGTGATCAGTTAGAGGAAAATGCTGGCGATAGCGACAATAGTAAAACCGATAACGCCCAACAAGGTTTCCAAAACAGTCCAAGTTTTAAAGGTGGTTTTGGTGTCCATTTCTAAGAAACGGCTGATTAACCAGAAACCGGAGTCATTAACGTGAGATAACACAGTCGCACCGGAAGCGATTGAGATCACGATAAAACAGAGATCGAATTGACTTAATCCGGATGTTGCCGCAATGGTCGGAGCCATAAGGGCGGCTGTGGTGGTTAATGCCACAGTTGCAGAGCCTTGAGCAACACGTAAACAGGCAGAAATAACGAATGCCGCCACGATCACCGGCAATCCGGTGTCGGATAACGTGGATGCCAACACATCGCCGATACCGCTGGCACGCAACACGCCGCCAAACATACCGCCGGCACCGGTTACCAAAACGATTGAGCAAATCGGACCTAAGGCGCTGTCACAAAGTTTTTCAATCTGTTCTTTAGTGCGTTGACCTTTTAATAACATAATGGCAACCAATAATGTGATTAACAAGGCAACCGGTGTTTTACCTAACATTCTGAGGATTTCGACCCAAGTTTGTGAGCCGTCGATGACTTTGATGGTGCTTAATGTATTTAAGCCGGTATCTAAAAAGATTAAGCAAAGCGGCAATAACAGGATAAATAACACTTTTCTAAAACTTGGTACTTCAGAATTTGCGGTTTCAGCCACGACATTTTTGCTTAAAAAAGTGGTTGGCAGTGCAACGTGAATACGTTTGCCGATAAATTGTGCATAGAGATAAGCGCCGATATACCAAGTCGGAATAGCGGTGAGCAGACCGACAATCACTAATAATCCCATATTTACGCCAAGCAGTTCACCTGAAGCAACCGGACCCGGATGAGGCGGTAAAAAAGCGTGCATTACCGCAAACGCACCGGCAGCCGGAAAAGCATATTTTAAGGTGGAGTCGCCGAAGCGTTTCGCTACGCTGAAGATAATTGGCAACATTACCACCAATCCGGCATCAAAAAAGATTGGGAAACCGAATAATAGTGAGGTGACACCCAGCGCTAATGGTGCGCGTTTTTCGCCAAACAGATTAATGAGCGTATCCGCCAACACTTTGGCACCGCCGGTGATTTCCAATAGACGACCGATCATTGCGCCTAAACCAACGAGTAACGCAACGGATGCCAAGGTGTTACCGAAGCCGGTCAGCATTGTCGGTACAATTTTAGTGTAAGGTGTACCGGTAATAAGTGCGGTTAATAGGCTGACTAAGGTTAAAGAGACAAAAGCGTGAACTTTAAAACGTATAATTAAGATTAATAAAGCAATAATTGCACCGAGCGCAATTAAAAGCAGAGTTGTTGCATCGTGAGCCATATGATTCTCCCAAAAATAGACTTAAGAATTTAGCTGAATGTAATGTTACCGATAACAGAAAAAATGTAAAAATAAATTTTTCAAAAATGCGATCTAGATCTCATTTTTTCTGATTGCGATTTGTTTTGGTTCAAATATTAATCAATAAACAGTGGTTTTGATAAAAAATGACCTAAATCAAAGAAAAATAACTTCAGTTATTGACGAAATAGGCAAAATAGATTTAATCTTTAATTGTTACCGATAACATAAGGCTAAATTTTTATACTTTTGCGAGTGTAGTTTAGCTAAGAGGTTATCGTAGATGGATTTTAGCGAAAAATTGAGTGTCGTTAGGGGGATGAAAATGACAGCACAAAAAGGGAAAAGTTTTATCTTAATGGGCGTTTCGAGTACAGGCAAAACCAGTATCGGTACTGCAATCAGCCAGCAGTTGGGGTTGAAATTAATCGATGGAGATGATCTTCACCCACGTGCCAATATCATCAAAATGCGTGACGGTCATCCATTGAATGATGAAGATAGAGCACCTTGGCTGGAACGTATTCGGGATGCGGCATTCAGTTTGGAGCAAAAATCTGAACGAGGCATTATTATCTGTTCCGCTTTGAAGAAGAAATATCGCGATCAAATCCGACAAGGCAATGAAGATGTGAAATTTATTTTTCTAGAGGGGGATTTTGATTTAGTGCTGTCCAGAATGAAACAACGGCAAGGGCATTATATGAAAGTTGATATGCTGAAGAGCCAATTTGCCACGTTAGAAACACCGCAAGCCGATGAAAGCGATGTGATTCAAATTGATATTAATGCCCCTTTTGATGAGGTGGTTAAGCGTTGTGTCAGTGCTATTAAACCACTATTAGCGGAATAGGCGGTGCGGTATGAATTCTGTTATTGCTCAAGTGACTCAACGAATTGCGGAACGCAGTCGACACACCCGCGAACGTTATTTGGCTCGCATTGAACATCAGTTGCAACGAGGAAAGAGCCGTTCGCATCTGAGTTGCGGCAATTTAGCACATACAGTGGCAACCTGTTGTCCGGCACAGAAACAGACAATTTTGGATTTCACTAAAATCAATGTCGGCATTGTTTCTGCCTATAATGATATGTTGAGCGCGCATTCACCTTATGCTGAATATCCGACACAAATCAAACAGGCGTTGGAACAACTGGGACATTCCGCACAAGTGGCTGGCGGTGTGCCGGCAATGTGCGATGGCATTACGCAAGGGCAGCAAGGGATGGATCTTTCGCTGTTTTCACGTGATTTAATTGCACAAAGTACGATTATCGGTTTAAGCCATAATACTTTCGATGCCACATTGCTATTGGGCATTTGTGACAAGATTGCACCGGGGCAATTAATGGGGGCATTATCTTATGGGCATTTGCCGACCGCATTTGTACCGACCGGACCAATGGCAACCGGTATTTCCAATAAAGAAAAAGTGGCGATTCGGCAACAGTATGCGGCAGGTAAATTGGGCAAAGAGGCATTACAACAGATGGAAAATGCCGCTTATCATAGCAACGGAACCTGTACGTTTTACGGCACAGCAAATACTAATCAGCTGGTATTTGAGGCAATGGGTTTAATGTTGCCGGGATCGGCATTTGTGCCGGTAAACAGCCCGATTCGTCCATTGCTAACAGAATTAGTCAGCCGTCATATGGTGAAAATCAGCCAAAACGGCACAGATTTTCGACCATTAGCGAAAGTGTTGGATGAAAAAAGTTTGGTTAATGGTTTGGTGGCATTATTGGCATCGGGCGGCAGTACAAACCACACAATACATATGGTAGCGGTGGCAAAAGCAGCCGGTTTTATTCTAAATTGGGATGATTTTTCTGCGTTGTCGGATGTGGTGCCGTTATTGGCGAAAGTTTATCCAAATGGGCCGGCGGATGTAAATCAATTCCATCAGGCCGGCGGGGTGCCGTTATTGTTGAAACTGTTGGCAGAGCGCGGATTATTGCATTTAGATGCGACCCCGATTTATGGCTCAATGCAGGATTATTTCACGATGCCGACCCTACAACAAGGAAAACTGGTTTATCAGGCGGTGGATCAGACTTTAGATAAGAATGTGATTGCGGAGCAAGGAAAAGCATTCAGTGCACACGGCGGATTAAAAGTGGTTGCCGGTAATCTGGGACGAGGTGTGATTAAAATCAGTGCGGTGCAACCAGAAAAACGACGATTAACCGCACCGGCAATGGTGTTTGAGTCACAACAGGATGTGGTGAACGCTTATCAACAAGGGAAATTGACGCAAGATGCAGTGATTGTGGTGCGTAACAGCGGACCGGCGGCAAGAGGAATGCCGGAATTGCACCAGTTGATGCCGATTTTAGGCAATTTAATGGAGCAGGGGTTAAAAGTCGCATTGGTGACGGATGGGCGTTTATCCGGTGCTTCCGGGAAAGTACCTTCGATCATTCATTTAACGCCGGAATCTGTGAAAGGTGGGCCGTTAGCCTATGTGCAAAATGGCGATTTATTAGAAATTGATGCGGAACAGGGCATTTTAAACTGTTTAACCGATTTAAGTGAACGCCAAGCCGTGACGGTTGATCTCAGTGAAGAATACCAATATTCCGGACGAGAGTTGTTTAAACTGTTCAGACAAAACATCAGCTCGGCGGAAGAGGGGGCGACCATTTTCAATGATATATAAGTCGCAAGGACGTAAACATTGAGGAGGTTGGTAGCGATACCAACCTCTCTTTTTTTAATGTCTAAAATGGTGATGGCGACCGCCGAAGAAACGTAAAATTTCTTTCCCTGAAACGGTTAAGACAATCGCAGAAAGGATCGCGATGATGCCGAATAAAATCCGCACAGTCATCTGTTCGTGGAATACTAAAACGCCGACTAATAGCGCAGTAATCGGTTCTAATGCGCCGATAATGGAAGCGGTGGTTGAACCGATCATTTGAATAGACTGATTCATCAACACCAAAGAAAGCACGGTCGGAACAATCGCTAAGCCAATGATATTAATAAAAAATTGTGACGAATTATTTACTTGCAAATGTGTGCCGAAATCCAAACGGAGGAAAAACACCAATGCACTGAAGAGCAAGCCGTAAAAAGTTAATTTAATGATTGGCAGATTATGCAAAGGTGATTTTTCAACAGCAATAATGTAAATGGCATAAGTTAAGGCTGAAATAAAGACAAGTAAAACGCCAAACGGGTTAAGACTGGTGCCGTCATCGCCTTGGTATAACATAGAAACGCCAAAAATGACCAAAGTAATGGCGAGCATCGTGATTAAATTGATACGTTCTTTGAAGAACATAATCATCATCACCGCCACTAATAATGGATAGATGAATAAAATAGTTGAGGCAATACCGGCTTCAATCAACTGATAACTCATAAAGAGGGCGAGTGAAGAAATGGCAAACATTACACCAACGAAAATAACAGCAACTAATTCTGTTTTCGTGAGCGAAAAAGAAATTTTTTGCTGCCGCATAATGAATGCAAGGATCAAGCTGGCAACGCTAAAACGATAGAATAATACTGAATCGGGAGATAACCCTAATTCATATAAAGGTAGTGTAAATAAAGGGTTTAATCCATAAAAACTGGCGCCGATACAACCAAAGATAAACCCTTTAGAAACAAATTTTGAGATCATTTTTTAAACACACATAAATTAGAATGCGCGTATTATAGACCTTTTATTTTTTTCGTAAACGACTAATTGTCATTCACCATAAAGCAAGCAATTTTTACGCCGTCGGAATAGGTTTTTAATGCCGGTTGCTGTTGTCGGCACTGCTCGGTGGCGAACTGACAACGTGCATTGAAAGCGCAGCCTTTCGGCGGATTTAACGGACTTGGTAATTCGCCGGAAAGTTTAATTCGTTCTCGCCTTAATTCGGGGGATAATCTCGGCGTTGCGGAAAGCAATGCTTTAGTATAAGGATGACGCGGATTACCAAAAATCTGTTCGGTTGTGCCTTGCTCAACACAACGCCCCAAATACATCACCATCACTTCATCGGAAATATGTTCTACCACAGAGAGATCGTGCGAAATGAAAACATAGGATAAGCCTAGTGTTTCCTGCAACTCCATCATCAAATTGAGTACTTGTGCGCGAACGGAAACATCCAGTGCTGAAACAGGTTCATCTGCCACCACAATATCAGGATTCAACATTAAGCCACGAGCAATAGCAATGCGCTGACGTTGACCGCCGGAAAACATATGCGGATAACGATCATAAAACTCCGGACGTAATCCCACTTTTTCCATAATTGACAGCACCGCTTCTTTACGCTGCGCTTTGCTTAGGTTGGTATTAATTTTGAGCGGTTCATCTAAAATGGTGCCGATCTTCTTGCGTGGATTGAGTGAAGCATAAGGATTTTGAAACACAATCTGGATTTTTTGGCGGCGTAATTTAACGGTTTCATTATCTTTCACCAAAAAATTCTGCCCTTGATAATAGAGTTCCCCCTCTGTCGGGTTTTCAATCATTGTTAATAATCGCCCTAATGTCGATTTGCCACAGCCGGATTCACCAACCACCGCCAATGTTTTGCCACGTTGCAATTTAAATGAAACGCCATCAAGTGCTTTTACATATTGTACAGGTGCAAAAAATCCCTTTTTAACCGGGTAATATTTTTTTAGGTTAATCGCTTCCAATAAAGGCGAATCCGCCACTGTTTGTGTAGTAGTTTGTTTATCAGACATATTGAGGATTTCCTTGTGCATCAAGAGGCGTATGACATTTCACCAAACGGTTATTCAGCTTGTGTAGTTGCGGTTCAGTTTTACGACATTCATCGGTAGCATACGGGCAACGCGGATTAAGCAGACACCCTTGCGGACGATCGTATTTTCCCGGTACCACGCCGGGTAATGATTGTAAACGCGATTTACCGGTAGCAAATTCCGGCAAGGAGCGTAATAATGCCTGCGTATAAGGATGTTTCGGCTCGCGGAAAATATCTGCTGCCAATCCTTCTTCGACCACTTGACCGGCATACATCACGATAATACGGTGTGCCGCTTCCGCCACCAATGCTAAATCGTGCGTAATCAGAATTAGCGCCATATTCTCTTTTTGCTGTAATTCTAAAAGCAGATCAATAATTTGTGCTTGAATAGTCACATCTAATGCGGTGGTCGGCTCATCAGCAATCAATAATTTCGGCTTGCAGGCGATAGCCATTGCGATCATTACACGTTGGCTCATTCCACCGGATAATTGGTGCGGATAAACATCAAGCCGTGATTCCGGATCGGGAATACCGACCAGTTTTAACAATTCAAGGGTACGTTCACGGCGTGCACGGCGACTTCCGCCTTGGTGTACCTTAAGTGCTTCCATAATTTGGAAACCAACGGTATAACAAGGGTTTAAACTGGTCATTGGATCTTGGAAGATCATTGCTACATCGGCACCGACCAATTTTTGCTTCTGTTTTTCATCCAGTTTTAATAGATCTTGCCCATCAAACTGTAATTGGTCGGCACTGACACGTCCCGGAAAATCAATTAAGCCCATAATGGCTAAGGAACTTACCGATTTTCCCGAACCGGACTCGCCGACAATACCTAAAACTTCACCCTGTTCAACTTGATAACTGATGCGATCAACCGCTTTGAACGGCTTATCTTTATCGCCAAAATGAACAGATAAATTGTTGACGGTTAATAACGACATTGCTGCTCCTACTGTTTCAATTTTGGATCAAGTGCATCGCGCAAGCCGTCACCCATTAGGTTAAAGGCAAGCACAGTGAAGAGAATGGCTAAGCCCGGGAAAGTAACCACCCACCAAGCACGTTGCACGAACTGTAACGCTTCTGCCAACATTGCGCCCCATTCCGGTGTCGGTGGTTGCGCACCGATACCAAGGAAACCGAGTGCTGCCATATCCAAAATCGCATTGGAAAAGCCCATTGAGGTCTGTACGATTAATGGCGCGAGGCAGTTTGGCAAAATGGTAATAAACATTAAACGTAAAATACCGGCACCGGCGACACGAGAAGAGATAACGTAATCACGATTGATCTCATTTAAAACCGAAGCACGCGTTAAACGGACGTAACTCGGTAATGAGACAAAGGCGATTGCAAATGAAGCGTTGAGCAATGATGGCCCTAAAATAGCGACAATTGCAATGGCAAGCAACAGGCTCGGCAGCGCCAACATAATATCGATAATTCGCATAATGATCATATCGACTAAACCGCCGAAATAACCGGCAATTAAACCTAAAGTAACGCCCAAAATAAAAGAGAGTGAAACCACCAACAGCCCGATGAAAAGGGATAGTCGTGCACCATAGATCAGACGGGAAAGAATATCTCTGCCGACATCATCCGTACCTAAGATATGGCTCCAATTTCCACCATCAATCCAAGCAGGCGGCAACAGGAAGGCATCGCGAACCTGCATAATCGGATCGTGCGGTGCAATTACATCAGCAAACACGCTGATCACAAAAATAATGACAATGTATCCTAAACCGACCACAGCGCCTTTGTTTCGGCTGAAATTGAACCAAAATTCTTGTAGCGGTGAACGAGGCGCCGGTGCGGCAAGCTCAAGGGTAGACATAAATTAAATCCTTATTTGCGGTATCTAATACGAGGATTGACCACACCATATAACAGATCGACCAATAAATTGACGAGAATAATGATGGTGGCAATAATCAACACGGCACTTTGTACGACCGGATAATCTCTGGCACGAATGGCTTCAATAACCCATTTACCGATGCCCGGCCAAGAGAAAATGGTTTCGGTAAGAATCGCACCGGATAATAACTGACCGACAATCAGCCCGATGACGGTAACTACCGGTATTAATGCGTTACGCAGTGCGTGCACAACAATAACACGCATTGATGACAACCCTTTAGCACGCGCAGTGCGGATATAATCTTCGCCAAGCACTTCCAACATAGAGGAGCGGGTCATTCTTGAAATCACCGCTAACGGAATAGTGCCAAGCACAATAGAAGGGAGAATTAAATGCATCACCGCCGATTTAAATGCACCGGGTTCGCCGGATAACCAGCTGTCAATCAACATAAAACCGGTTACGGAATCGACCCAATATTCCGCATCAATGCGACCGGACACCGGCGTTAAATTCCATTGTACCGATACCAACAACATCAATAATAAGCCCCACCAGAAAATCGGCATAGAGTAGCCGGTGAGGGAAATTGCCATTACCGAGTGATCAAATATCGACCCTCGTTTAATCGCTGCCAAAATACCGATTGGAATGCCGATAATGACGGCAAATAAAATGGCGAAAACGGCAAGTTCGATGGTGGCAGGGAAGAGTGACAGAAATTCATCCAAAACCGGCACATTGTTTTTAAAGGAAGTACCGAAATCACCGTGGGCAATGCCTTTTAAATAATCGAAATATTGTTCAGGTAAAGATTTATCAAGCCCTAATTGATGCATCATTTGTTGATGAACTTCCGGACTTAAACCACGTTCTCCCATACGAATTTCGATTGGATCACCGGGAATGAGATGAATAAGAGCGAAAGTGAGTAAAGTGATGCCAATAAATGTTGGAATCACCATCGCTACCCGTTTGAAAATAAATCGAAACATAAAATTCTCATTAAACAATTAAAAGATTCTTGCCATCAAGTGATGGCAAGAAAGGTTGTTATCATTATAAAAGTGATAATATAGCGATTGTAATTATTCTAAGTCAACGCCGTAGAACGGGTGAAGTGAGAATGGGTTAATAACATAATTCTTCACTTCTTTACGAGTCGGCTCATAAACAGTTGAGTGTGCAATCGTGATCCAAGGCGCTTGCTCTTTGAAGATCACCTGCGCCTGTTTATAAAGCTCGGTACGTTTAGCCAAGTCGGTAGATTGCACCGCTTCACGAATTAATTTATCAAACGGTTCGTAACAGAATTTGGCATAGTTTGAACCTTGCTCTTTGGCAGCACAGCTTAACAATGTACCTAAGAAGTTGTCGGGGTCACCGTTATCACCGTTCCAACCCATCATACCGCTCGGATCTTCACCTTTACGCATACGCTGCAAATATTCACCCCATTCGTAGCTGACGATTTTGGCGTCAACACCGACTTTTTTCCAGTCTGCTTGAATCATTTCCGCCATACGACGTGCGTTCGGATTATATGGACGAGAAACCGGCATCGCCCAAAGTTCGGTGCTGAACCCTTTTTCAAAACCAGCCTCTTTTAGCAGTTGTTTGGCTTTTTCAGGATTGTATTCATAATCTTTAATATCGTCATTGTAAGACCACATTGTCGGTGGAATTGGGTTTTTCGCAATTTGACCTGTTCCTTGATAAACCGCATCCATAATGGCTTGTTTATTGACCGCATAACTTAATGCTTGACGCACTTTAACATTATCAAATGGCGGTTTAGTCACATTAAAGTTTAAATAACCGATGTTAAGTCCTGCTTTTTCGTGAACGGTAATGTCAGGGTTTTTCTTCATATCGGCAATATCCGCCGGATTCGGATAAGGAATAACGTGGCATTCACCTTTTTTCAATTTTGCATAACGAACGGAAGGATCCGGCGTAATGGCAAAGACAAGACGATCAATTTTTGCTTTGCCTTCCCAGTAGTCAGAAAAGGCTTTATAACGAATCAACGCATCTTTTTGATAAGACACTAATTCAAATGGTCCGGTTCCGATTGGTTGAGTATCGACTGCATCCGGTTTGCCTAAAGCCAACATTTTATCGGCATACTCTTTTGAAAGAATAGACGCAAAGTCCATCGCGACATTAGCAAGGAACGGTGCATTAGGTGCTTTTAGAGTAAAGCGAACGGTGTAATCATCAATTTTTTCAATTTTATCAATGATATTCGGCATATCCATACCGATAAAATATTCATAAGTTCCGCCGGAAACTTTGTAATATGGATTATTTTTATCTAATTGACGATTAAATGAGAACAACACATCGTCAGCGTTAAAATCACGGGTTGGTTTAAAGAGTTTATTTGATTGGAATTTTACGCCTTTACGGAGATGGAAAGTGTACACTTTGCCGTCATCTGAAATATCCCAACTTTCTGCCAATGACGGGATCACATTAGTTTTACCACGTTCAAAAGTGGTTAAGCGGTTATAAATGGCTTGTCCGCTGGCATCAATGGAGGCACCGTCTGTTACTAATTGTGGGTTGAATGCTGAAGGGGAGGCTTCTAAACAGTAAACTAATGTTTTGGGTGCAGCGAATGCCGCAGTAGAAAGAGAGAGCGCCAACACGGTAAGTGATAGCTTAGTTAATTTTTTCATAATTTCTCCAAGTTGTGTGTGTTTGCCATCGTTTTTATTGAAAAACGCATTTATTTAGTAGACAAAAACCTTTCTTTGTCAAGGGATATTTAACTAAGTTTAAATAAGTGGGTAAAAAGTGGTCATTAAAATCAAGAAATCACAACAAAAGTCATAATAAAAATAAATGTTTATTTATTGTTAATAAATTATTTGAAATGTGTCACAGTTTTAAACAAATGCACTTTATTATTTGTGGTGATTACTTTAAATTCGTAACAGTTAATTAACAATATGTGTTTGCGGAGCAAAAATGAATTACCAATATGCCAATGATCTCAGCCAAAAATCAAAATTACGTCAATTAATCAGTCAACATTACGCCTGTCCGGAACAGGAAGCGGTACAACGCTTGCTCGCCACATTATCTTTTGATGAACAACAACAACATCGTATCGATAATGTTGCGCGCGAACTGATTACGAAAGTGCGTGCCAAAAAACAGAAACATTACGGCGTTGATGCCTTGATGCACGAATTTTCTTTAGGCTGTGACGAGGGCATTGCCTTGATGTGTTTGGCGGAGGCGTTGTTGCGTATTCCGGATGCGGAAACGAGATATGCATTGATTAACGATAAATTACAGCTTGGTAATTGGCGTTCTCATATTAAAAAATCGGGGTCATTATTTACCAATGCTGCCAGTTACGGTCTGCTTTTAGGCAGTAAAATCAGCGCTTCCTTGAGTGAAGAAGCGCTCTCTTCGGCATTAATGAAAAGTTTTTCTCGTTTATCTGCGCCGCTAATGAAATTAGCGATTGAAAAAGCGATGGGCATTTTGGGCAATCAATTTGTTACCGGCGAAACAATGGAAGAGGCATTAAAAAACATTATACCTCGAGAAAAAATAGGCTACCGTTTCTCTTTTGATATGTTGGGCGAAGCGGCAATGACAATGGCGGATGCCGACCGATATATGCAAGATTATGTGGAGGCGATTGATGCGGTCGGTCGTCAATCGGCAGGTCGCTCATTGTATGATTCCAATGGTGTGTCGGTGAAACTGTCCGCTATTCATCCACGTTATTTCCGTTCGCAACAACAGCGGGTAATGGATGAACTTTATCCTCGATTGAAAAAACTGTTTTTATTGGCAAAACAGTACAATATCGGTTTGAATATTGATGCGGAAGAGGCTTCTCGACTTGAACTTTCTTTAGATTTATTAGAAAAACTGTTGCAAGATCCTGACTTGGCCGGCTTTGATGGTATTGGCTTTGTGGTTCAGGCTTATTCAAAACGTTGTCCGTTTGTGTTGGATTACATTATTGAAATGAATCGCCGTTATCAACGAAAAATGATGGTGCGTTTGGTAAAAGGCGCATATTGGGACAGTGAAATTAAATGGGCACAGACGGAAGGCGTTTCCGGTTTTCCGTTGTACACCAGAAAAGTGCATAGTGATATTTCTTATATCAGCTGTGCCAAAAAATTACTGGCAGCGCAGGATGTGATTTATCCACAATTTGCAACCCATAATGTGCAGACGCTCGCAACCATTTACGAATTGGGTCAGGATAAAGAATTTGAATTTCAATGTTTGCACGGAATGGGCGAAACGCTGTATGACAATGTTGTCGGGCCGCAACAATTCAATCGTCGTGTGCGCGTGTATGCGCCGGTGGGAACGCATCAAACATTGTTGGCTTATTTAGTGCGCCGTTTGTTGGAGAACGGTGCCAACTCTTCTTTTGTTCACCAATTAATTGACGACAATATTTCTGTTGAAGAGTTAATTGAAGCACCGTGGGAAAAAGTGAAGAAATTTAATGGTTTGCCGAATAAAGCAATTAAATTGCCGGCGGAATTATTCCCACAACGCCAAAATTCTCAAGGCTTCAACTTAAATGATGAAATGGATTTGGCTCGCTTGGAACAGGCATTAAATAAAGCGGAGTATGGCGACGTTCACTCGCTTTGTGCAACCGATGCGGATATTTCACACAGTTATAAAGCCATTAATCCGGCGCAGTCGGCGGATAGATTGGCAACAATCGATTTTATGTCTACTTCGTCAGCCGCTGAGGTTTTTTGTGCGGCACAACAAAGTAAATGGGCGGAAAAATCGGTACAGGAACGAGCCGAAATTTTAGAAAAAGCAGCCGATCTTTATCAGCAGAATTTCGGTTTATTGATTAAATTAGCGATTGAAGAAGCAGGGAAAACCTTACCGAATGCGATTGCAGAGCTGAGAGAGGCAGTCGATTTTTTACGTTACTATGCAGAACAAATTAAATCATTATCCGCAAAAGAGATGTTGGCACCGCCATTGGGTACTATTTTGTGTATTTCGCCTTGGAATTTCCCATTGGCAATTTTCACCGGACAGCTGGCAGCAGCATTGGCGGCAGGAAATAGCGTAGTGGCGAAGCCGGCGGAACAAACTTCAATGATTGCTTATTATGCAGTGAGATTGTTGCATCAAGCGGGCGTTCCTCGTGATGCATTGCAATTAACATTGGGCAATGGCGAGTTAGGTGCAGCATTGGTTGCGCAGCCGTTTAACGGGGTAATGTTCACCGGCTCAACAGAAGTGGCACATTTAATTAATAAGCAGTTGATTACTCGTGAAAATCAGCCGGTATTTATCGCAGAAACTGGTGGTTTAAACACAATGGTGGTCGATTCTTCGGCATTATTGGAACAGGTTATTACTGATGTATTGGCTTCTGCGTTTGATTCAGCCGGTCAACGCTGTTCCGCATTACGTATTTTGTTGGTACAAGAGGATATTGCCGATCGTCTATATCAAATGCTTACCGAAGCCATGCAGGAGCTGGTCATCGGTAATCCAAAATATCTCAATACGGATATTGGGCCGGTAATTGATCAGGAAGCACAACAAAAATTACTTGATTATCAAGCAAGTGTGCGTAAAATCGCACGTCGCCATTTTGAATTGTTTGCACCGGCATCCGGCTATTTTGTGGCGCCGTCAATTTATGAGATTGGTTCATTACAGCAGATTACACACGAAGTTTTTGGGCCGATTTTGCATTTTGTACGTTATAAACCGCAAGATCTTGCTGCTTTGTTACAACAGATTAATGCAAAAGGTTATGCGCTGACCGGTGGTTGCCATAGCCGAATTCAGCAAGCGATTAAAATGGTCGAAGACAATCTACAATGCGGTAATTTCTATATCAATCGAAATATTGTCGGTGCGGTGGTCGGGGTGCAACCGTTTGGCGGGCACGGTTTATCCGGAACAGGACCGAAAGCGGGCGGTGAATTATATGTTCAACGTTTGACGCGAACAACGCAATATTATTCTTCTTTAGCGGAAGTGCCGAAAACCGTACCGAGCATTACCGGAGAATTGAATACCATTGATTATAAAACAACATCAGTGTTGTTGTTGGGCGATGATGCCGCACGTTTGATGTCAGCATATCAGTATCTGCAACGTTCCGGATTTAAGGTGGTCGTGGAAGAGGATAATCTACTGTTAACACATCAATTACCGGATTTAACTGCGCGTAAAGCGAACGAATATTATCAAAAAGGCGTGTTTGTCTCGCCAATCAGTCAGGAGAAACGAATGGCATTAGCACAACAAAATCCATTTATTTTCTGCCTATATGATTGGACACAGCATCAAGATATTACGTTGTTATATCACGAATTTTCACGTAGTGAGAATATTGCGGCCGCAGGCGGAAATGCGACACTGATGGCTATTGAAGAACAATAACCACCATTTTATAGGGGAAAAGTATGCAGAATTATCAAATCTACACAGCTTTTGGTTTATATCTGTTTGTGATTTTAGGTATTGGCGTTTACGCTTATTACTCAACAAAAAACTTTAATGATTATATTTTGGGCGGACGTAAAATGGGGAGCTTTGTGACGGCGATGTCTGCCGGTGCCTCCGATATGTCCGGTTGGCTGTTGCTTGGACTACCCGGTGCGATTTTCATTACCGGCTTGTCGGAAGCGTGGATCGCAGTCGGGTTAACGGTAGGGGCTTATTTTAATTACCGTATTGTTGCCGGACGTTTGCGTATTTTCACTGAGCATTATGGCAATGCGTTAACCTTGCCGGAATTTTTTGCTGCGCGTTTTCCTTATCGTGCTAAATCATTAAAAATTATCTCTTCCTCAGTGATCCTCTTTTTCTTTACCATTTATTGCGCTTCAGGCGTGGTGGCTGGTGCAAAACTGTTCCAAAGTCTGCTTGGTATTGATTATGGTACCGCATTAATTTTTGGTGCGGTTGCGACCATTGCTTATACCTTTATCGGCGGTTATTTAGCCATCTCCTGGAGTGATACCATTCAAGCCTCTTTGATGATTTTCGCATTATTGTTGGCACCGGTGATTGTGCTGTTGAACATCAGCTGGGATGAAATTTCTACTGCGTTGGCTTTAAAGTCGGAACAGACCGGCATTCCTTATTCAAACTGGCTGTATAACGTTTCCGGCATTGGCGTGATTTCCGCGCTTTCTTGGGGCTTAGGTTATTTCGGTCAGCCACATATTTTGGCGCGTTTTATGGCGGCAAGCTCTGTTCAGGCGTTAGAAAAAGCCAGAGTAATAGGCATTACTTGGATGTTACTCTGTTTGGGCGGTGCTTGTGCAGTGGGCTATTTCGGTTTGGCTTATTTTGAAGTGAAAGGTGTAATGTTGGATTCTGCGGAGTCTGTTTTCATTGAAGTTTCCAAAGCCATTTTTAATCCGTGGATTGTCGGCATTGTCTTATCCGCCATTTTAGCCGCAATTATGAGTACCTTGTCCGCACAATTTTTAATGTGTTCGGCGGCACTTACTGAAGATTTCTATCACGGTTTTTTACGCAAAAATGCTTCCAGTAAAGAGCTGGTTTGGGTTGGGCGTATTATGGTGTTAATTATTGCCGTGATTGCAATTGCGATTGCTCAAGATCCGAATTCACGTGTGATGGGATTGGTTTCCTATGCGTGGGCAGGATTTGGGGCTTCATTCGGGCCATTGGTGATAATGTCTTTATTTAACCGTAATATCACTTCCAATGCGGCATTATGGGGAATGATTGCCGGCGCAGTAACGGTGGTGGCGTGGAAACCATTAATGCAAACTTTAAATTGGACGGATATTGCCAATCTTTATGAAATTATTCCGGGCTTTTTAGCCTGCTCAGTTGTTACCGTTACTTCATCATTATTTTCTCCGGTGGCGAAAGATGTTGCGGAACGGTTTGATGTTGCGGTTGATCATTTCAATTCGCAAAAGAGTTTGTAATCATTCGATTTTTTGCTAGTAAAGATAAGTAGAGCATTTGGGCTGAGTAAAATCAGCCCCTTTTTTAAGCAGTTGTCGTCATTTTTGCCGAAAATGCTTGACGATTTGCCGGAAAGTGAATATATTGCGCACCTAATTTCTGAATGAAATCCTCAAAACGGTGAGATGTCCGAGTGGTTGAAGGAGCACGCCTGGAAAGTGTGTATAGGGGAAACTCTATCGAGGGTTCGAATCCCTCTCTCACCGCCATTTATTTCCTTAAAAAATTTTCTTATATAACCCTTTTTCTCTTATTTCCATTAAGTTTTTATTAAACATTTTGGAATATCCGGAATAGTTGAAACGCTACGGTATTGAAAAATCTTTTTGCAAGAAAAAAGAAAACCTGCAATTTAAAGCTATTGCAGGTTTTGATTACAATTAAGAAACGGTTAATTTAAGCTATTCTTCATCATCCTCTTTTGCCCATTCTAAGGCACGTTTAACGGCTTTTTTCCAACCTTTATAACGGCGTTGTTGTTTTGCTTCGTTTTGATCCGGCAAGAATGTTCTTTCGATAGAAGCTTTGTCGCGCAACTCCTCGAGATCTTTCCAGAATCCGGTCGCCAAGCCGGCAAGATAAGCGGCACCGAGCGCGGTGACTTCTTTGACAGTCGGGCGTTCCACTTGAGTGTTAAGAATATCGGCTTGGAACTGCATTAAGAAATTATTCGCGGTGGCACCGCCATCAACACGCAATGATTGCAATTTTTCACCTGAGTCGGACAACATCGCTTCCAAAACATCCTTAGTTTGGTATGCGATAGATTCAAGCGTTGCTCTGACAATATGATTGCGGTTAGCCCCACGAGAAAGTCCAACGATAGCACCACGTGCATATGGATCCCAATAAGGTGCACCTAAACCGGTAAATGCCGGAACAACATAGACGCCGTTACAATCCGGCACTTTTTGAGCGAAATATTCGGTATCGGCACTGTCGTGTACAATTTTTAATTCATCGCGCAACCATTGGATTGACGCACCGGCAATAAAGACAGAACCCTCTAAAGCGTAAGCAGGTTCACCTTTGGCGTTACAACAGATAGTGGTTAATAGCCCATTTTGTGAGGTAATAGCTTTATCACCGGTATTCATCAACATAAAGCAACCTGTGCCGTAAGTGTTTTTTGCCTGACCGGCGTTAACGCAAAGATGCCCGTAAAGCGCAGCTTGTTGGTCACCGGCAATACCGGCGATTGGAATACGCACGCCACCTTTACCACCGATATTGGTTTGACCATAAATTTCGGAAGAATTTTTCACTTCCGGCAACATACTACGAGGAATATCCAAAATTTCTAACATCTTGTCATCCCACTGTTTGCTATGAATATTAAACATCATTGTACGAGAGGCATTAGTGTAATCGGTAACGTGCACACGGCCTTGAGTAAGTTTCCAAATCAACCAAGTATCAACCGTACCGAATAACAATTCACCTTTTTCTGCCTGTTCTCTCGCGCCTTCAACGTTATCTAAAATCCATTTCACTTTTGTTCCGGAGAAATAGGGGTCGACCACTAAACCGGTAGTATTACGGATATAATCGGTATAACCTTTCGCTTTTAATTGATCGCAAAATTCGGCGGTACGACGGCATTGCCACACAATCGCATTGTAAACCGGTTTGCCAGTATTTTTATTCCAAACGATCGTTGTTTCACGTTGATTGGTAATTCCGATAGCGGCGATCTGATCGGAAGTAATACCGGTTTTCGCCACCACTTCATTTAAGGTCGAACTTTGCGTAGCCCAAATTTCCATCGGATCGTGTTCAACCCATCCTGTTTTTGGATAAATTTGTGTAAATTCGCGTTGTGCAATGCCGACAATATTGGCATCGTGGTCAAGCAAAACTGCACGAGAGCTGGTTGTACCCTGGTCTAAAGCAATAATATATTTTTTATCTGTCATAATAAGTTACCTTTTCAAGAAATTTAGTTGTCAATTTTACAGCTATTGCACGGAAGATTTCTGCCAATAAAGCGACGATAACCCCACGCACCGAATAATCCGCCAAGAATCGGCGCAATGATTGGCACTAATGCATATGGAATAACGTGTCCGCCGGTCATTGCGATTTCGCCCCAACCGGAAAGTGCAGCGAATAATTTAGGTCCGAAGTCACGTGCCGGATTCATCGCAAAGCCGGTTAATGGACCCATTGCACCGCCTAATACTGCAATCAGAATACCGATAAGTAAAGGTGCTAAAGCACCACGAGGCACGCCGTTACCATCATCGGTTAAAGCCAAAATAACACCGACTAAAGTGGCAGTAAGAATAAATTCAACGGCACCGGCAGTGAGTAAATCAATGTGTGGATTGGAATAGGTGGAGAAAATGCCGGCGGTAAATAGGCTTTCGGCAGAACCTCTTACAATATGTTGAGTTGTTTCGTAATCAATAATGACACCTCGATAGAGAAAATAAACAACGGCTGCCCCGAAGAAACCGCCTAACATTTGAGCGATAATGAAAGGCACGACTTTTTTACCATCGAAGCAAGCGAATTTCCAAAGTGCGATTGTTACTGCCGGATTAAGGTGAGCACCGGAAACGCCGGCGGTAAGATAAACCGCTAATGCAACGCCCATTCCCCAAACGATACTGATTTCCCATAGACCGAATGAAGCACCGGCAACACGGGCGGCAGCCACGCAACCGCAACCAAAAAAGATCAATAATGCCGTACCGAGGAATTCGGCAATACATTGTCCTTTTAATGAATGATCGAGTGCCATAAAGACTCCTTATTTATAAAATGAAAGTAGAAAAGAAAGTATAAATAATGTTCTTAATCGAACTTATGATTTGTATTTAAAAGAAAAAATGAGCGTTTATAAAGTGTAAATTTTCTAAAATGAGAACTATGTCAAAATTTTTATGGCAAATTTATTCAAAAATGAGTGATATGTCGCAAAATAAGATGTCGTTGAAGTGACTAATGCGGAAAATTTTTCTAAAAAGAGAAATTTTTTGCGTAAAAGAAAAAACTCTCGTATGTAAATTGTTGAATACGAGAGTTTTAATGACTGTTTAATGCTTAACCACCTGCCAGCTTAACGTTAAAGCCTTTCTCTTCCAGCAGCTGTTTTAACAGATCACGATTTTCTCCTTGAATTTCAATGGTACCGTTTTTAACTGAGCCGCCACAGCCACAACGCTTTTTCAGTAATGAAGCAAGATCAGAAAGGGCTTTGTCGTCTAAGGGCAAACCGCTGATAACGCAAACACCTTTGCCTTTGCGCCCTGATGTTTGACGCTGAATACGAACAATGCCATCACCTTGTGGCCGTTGTGGAGCCTGTTTTTGCGGCTTAATGCGTCCACTTTCAGTTGAGTAAACAAGTTGACTGTCAGACATTGATTATCCTTGAATCGATGCGTTGATCTGTTTTAATACGGCAACCGGATCAGCAGCTTGCGTAATCGGACGACCGATAACTAAATAGTCGGAGCCGGCATTGATCGCTTCTCTTGGTGTCATTACGCGGCGTTGATCGCCTAATTGGCTGCCTTCAGGACGAATGCCCGGAGTGACTAATTTAAATTCATTTCCGCAACGCTGACGTAGGATTTCCACTTCTTGTGGCGAGCAGACTACACCATCCAAGCCGGCACGTTGGCTTAAACGTGCTAAACGAATAACGTGTTCTTCCGGAGAAGTATTAACGCCGATTTGTAAGAGATCCGCCTCTTCCATACTGGTTAGCACGGTGATAGCAATTAAAATCGGTGCATCTTTGCCGTAAGGTTCGAGAATTTTTTTCGCTGCTTCCATCATTCTTAAACCGCCACTGGCGTGCATATCGACCATCCAAACACCTAAATCGGCAGCGGAACGTACCGCACGGGCAACAGTATTCGGAATATCGTGGAATTTAAGATCTAAGAACACATCAAAGCTACGTCTTTGTAACTCTTTGACAAATTCTGTACCCAGTGTAGTAAACATCTCTTTACCCACTTTGAGGCGGCATAGACTAGGATCAATTTGATCAACCAGCTGCATTGCTTCTTTTTTCGTTTCATAGTCTAAGGCGACAATAACTTTGTTTTCCATGATGTTCCCTCTTTGTTTGCAAATTAATTTTCTACTGGTGTAACTGTTTCCCAACGTCGGCAGGACGGACATTGCCAAATCAGTTTATGGCTCTGAAAACCACAATGATTACAACGATATTCAAAGCTTTTTTTCAAACGTTCATCAACGATATTGTAGAGCAGTTTTAGGCTCTCTTTACCGTTTCCCTCATCAAGTTCATCAATTTGATATTGAATGAAACGATGAAATATTCGCATTGTCGGACGTTTCTCAAGCCGACGATAGAGATGATTTTTTGCAACTTCAGCACCCGATTTTTGTTCAATATAATCTGTTAAGGCGATGACAACGGCACTATTGACTTTTTGCTGTTGCCATTTGATCAGAAACAGCTCCAAATCGTGGCTATTCGGCAAATGTTGATAATATTCGATAAGTGGTGGTAAGGCTTCACTGATGTAGGCAAGATTTTGCTCGGTAATTTGTTGTAATGTCTTGATGGCTTTGGGGTAATTGCCTTGTTTTGCATATTGTTCGGCAAGAATAAGCGTTGCTCTAACGCAAGTTGGTGAAACGATTAAAGCTTTTGTAAGAGCATCTATAATCTGTTGTTGCTGATTGGATTCTAAGGCAAATTCGCAATAGTAGTGTGACAATGCGATATTTTCGGTTTGTTGTGTCAATTTACGATAACGCTCGCCCACTTCAATCGCTTTATCCCACTCTTTAGTGCGTTGATAAATATTTGCCAGTTCGTGCAAGGCATTTTCCGCATAATCCGGCTCTTCACTTAATTTTTGGTAGAGTTTTTCGGCACGATCCAAGAAGCCGACAAACATAAAATCTTTGGCTAATTGCTGGCGGGTGAGCAATTTTTGTTCATAACTGTAATTCGGATTGTTGTCGATATTTTGGTGGATACGCAACGCACGATCCACCTCACCGCGAGAACGGAATAAATTACCTAAAGTCAATTCCGCCTCAAATTGGGAGTCGTTGTCAATAGCGTTTTCCGACTCCTGTTTTTCCAGCATTTTTAAGAAAAGATCAACCGCTTTTTCTTGTTGGTTAGATAAAAGAAAATTTACCCCGGTCATATAATCACGGGATAATTTATTGCTGATCTCCTCCTGATCTTTTTTAGCGCTACGATGTCCCATATACCAGCCATAGGCAGCGGCGATAGGTAACAGCAAAAAAAGCAGTTCCAGCATTATGCGTTTTTATCTCTTGCGGTCATTAATTCATTGATTTGTTGTAACTGCTTTTTAGTTTGGCGTGTTAACGCCATATTTTTTACTTTGAGTTTGATGTAAAAAATTCCGGTGACCAACCAGCCGAGCAAAAAGCCGAAACCGAATAAAAGTGCAACTAGGCTAGAGAGTTGTATATCGCTTTTTGCGACAATATAGTTTACGGAAATAACTTGATCGTTATTGGCACCGACAGTAATGCCGACGATGATTAATGCAATAACAATAACTAAAGTTAGAATGTATTTTAATTTCACATTGCCCCCTAGTAGAAAATGAAATGATGTCCATTATGCCAAAAATAGAGCGACTATAATAGCAAAATTCTGAATCGAAAAGGAAAAATGACGGAGGTTATGAGGGATTTATGATGCCAATCCTGTGTTGTTTACAACCTTTCATCAGATTACATAGGATTTATAGTTATAGCGCCAATATTCTCTTCTCAAATATCTACAGTTTTTGCTGAATTCTAAAAAAATGATCTTGCCATAGCCGTATGGTGTGCTTTTAGTCATAAAAAGGGTGTTTCTCCACCTGTGAAGTGCGAACTATAAAAGTGGTGCTTCGCTGTCATTAAATGCGGAATTTAAAAGAAATATATAAAAGAGATCCTAAGCTTTCTTTTGTTGTATATAAAGGGATAAAAATGAAAGATAGAAAGTTAAATCTGTATTATAATCAGTAGTAATTAAGAAAACTATTAAGGAGAAAAAATGATTTCTAAAGAAGAAATGGAGAAAAGACGTGAAGCCGTAGAATATGCCAAAGCTAGTGTTGGTTTAGAGGGAATTACCTTATCTCAAGGATTGCTAGAGATTGCTGATGAATATATTCAAGGTTTATTGACCAGAGAAGAATTTACCAGAGAATATATTAAGGCAGTAAAAGCTGGTGTTTGATATGGCAAAAAGTTATTCCGAAGAAGAAATAAAGGATAAGTTATCATTTATCCGTTTAACTGAATTAAGGGAAACCCCAATCAAAGGAAACTTTGATCTTGAACATCTTAAGAAAATAAATGCTTATATCTTTCAGGATAGCCCAGAGGTTGCCGGAAAATTTAGACCAGAAGTAAAAGTTTATAGTGATGAAGTATGGCATAAAAATCGTAATTATCCTAAATTTGGTGTGATTACAGTGTGTTATAGTTCAATGGATAGGAAGAGTATTGAAGAGGCTGAAAATGTTTTAAGCTCTATAAATATTGAGCGTATGAAAGAGCTAAATCAAAGTGATTTTGCTAAAGAATTAGCTGATATATATAAAAAACTCGATTACTTTCACCCATTCCCTGATGGAAATAGTCGAACACTTAGAGAGTTTACCCGTACATTATCTGAAGAAGTTGGATTAAAGCTAGATTGGAGTAAACATAATCGGCAAGAAATTTATTTAGCTAGAGATTTTGAAGTTAATACAATAGCCTTATCAAAAGTATCTGATCAAAACCAAAAGTTTTTCATTGAAGATGAAATTGAAGCTATTTTAAAGCATCCGAAATATAAGCCATTAGAAGATATTATCAATGACTCTTTAAGCCCATTAGAATTAAGTCAACAGAAAAATTATTGTGTTGATTTCTCGTTTAATAAAGAAATTTCTGATCACTCAGGAAAAAATACCTATAATGTACTGGTGAATAGTGTTCCGGCTCAACAAGCAATTAAAAATGATCCTAACGTGGTTAACGTACTTAAGGGATTAGCCAATCATTCCGATATTAAAGCTAAAGAAATTACTTTAGAGCAGCTGCAAAGCGGATTTATCCAACCTAAAAAGCTCGATAATGAAATTAAAGTCACTAGACCGGATAATAGAACACTTGATGCTAACGGTCATAAAATCGAGGCTCAAAAGCAAAAATTGTCTTCTTTGAATTATGATAATGTAAGAGCAATAGAATCATCATTTAACCTAAAAAATAGGATAATATTATGTCTTATGAAAAAACGAAAAATGAAATTTTTGGAAGTTTATTATTTTTAACTGATATTGTACATAACGAACAGATTTTAATTGATTTGTTGCATCAGGCAGGTTATAAAAATGTGACTAAAAATAAAATCAGAAGATGGAGGCGAAAAGATGGGGGAAGTTCTGTTCCCGATTTTGTTTTAGAAGTACTATTGACATTTTTGTTTGATTTAAAAAAGAAAAACAGAGAGAAATTTTCCGTAGTAGATATGTCAGAAAAAAGCCTAGACTAGGCATTTTTGTCTTTAATTTCTATCAATTTCACCTTTCTTTTTAGTTGGTGTGGAATTTTGCTAATTTGTCTTTGTATGATTTAAAAGTGTTCAGCGGAGCAAAAATTCACCATTTGAGGGGGCAAATCGTGCAATCTTCACATCAATGATACCGATGCTTCCGTTTTTGCACATTGGAATGTCGTGTTCAAATTTGGTTTGAATACCGACAAAAGAGCATCCGCACTTTGGTTTATCGTCACATTTTTAATTTCGTCCAAGTTCAGTCAATTTGTGGTAACCAATGCGGTTTTTTATTCTAATTTGAAACCTTGAATGCACTGTTTTGATAAATATAATTGTATCTTTTATCGGCTATTAAATTTTTTGATAATCAATCCGAGCGTGGTTTGTAATACCCACCCGATAGATAAGGCAAAAACTAATGTGCCTAGACCGACAACACCTCCCAATAGCCAGCCGACAAAACAGACACTACCTTCGATTAAGGTTCTGATCGTCCCGATTTTGAAACCTGTCGTTTGATAAAGACCGACCATTAAACCGTCACGAGGGCCTGCGCCCATATGGCAGGTAAGATAGAATGCGGAGGTGATGCCGCCGATAATCACACCGATGAGCATAAACATAAGCTGACCGATAAAGGTTTGCGGAGCCGGAATAAAAGTAACGGTCAAGCCAAGAGAAAGTGCGATCAAGCTGATATTCAGCACTGTGCCTAAGCCCGGTTTTTGTCGAAAAGGTATCCAAGTCAACATTACGATCACACTGATAATAAAACTAATAATGCCGATATTGGTTTCTGTTTTAAGGGAAAGACCTTGTGCTAATACTGTCCAAGGTGTGGAGCCGAGTTGAGATAGAACTAAAAAACCATCGCCAACACCGAAAGTGAGGAGCGAAATAACCAATACCGCAAAGGCGGAAGGCGTAGGTTTCCAGAGTGAATGTGACGACCAAGGCGGTCTGGGTAAACTATGTTTAGGTCGGCTCATAAAATGGTGAAATGATAATAGGAGAAAAGCAACGTTGCTAATAAAACAGGAATGGATTAGCAACGTTAAACTGGTTTGATCATATTATTCAACTAAATGTTATCAACACGTTCACGAAGTTCTTTTCCGGCTTTGAAATGCGGAACGGATTTCGCTTCAAGACTGACTTGTGTACCGGTTTTAGGGTTACGACCTGTACGAGGTTGACGATAGCGTAATGCAAAACTACCGAAACGGCGGATTTCAATACGATCACCCTTTTCTAAGGTAAGAGAGAGATGTTCAATAATTTCTTTAACAGAAAATTCAATATGTTTAATCGACATAGTAGGATGACGATTTATCAACTTTTCAATCAATTCTGATTTTGTCATATGAGTATCCTTCTGTTTTAGGTAGAAAATCCGATATGCCGAAACATATCGGATTTATTGCAATTAAGCAAAGTGATAAGGGAGATTATTCACCTTTTGCTGCTTTGAATGCTTCAGCCATTGCGTTAGGAATAACAACTTCTTCTTGTTTGTTATTTACGCTTGCTAATGCTGCAGCTTCTTCAGCTTCATCTTTTGCACGGATTGATAAGTGAACGATACGTGCTTTACGATCTACACCGGTGTATTTCGCTTCAACAACGTCACCAACATTCACTTCGCCGTTAAGATCAGCGGTACGGATATAACCTTCAACACCGTTATCCAACTCAACTTTGGCACCTTTCGCGTCAACATCAACAACTTTAGCACTTACTACGCTGCCTTTTTTGTTGATAGAAACGAAATTATTGAACGGATCTTCTTCAAGTTGTTTGATACCTAAAGAAATACGTTCTTTCGCTGCATCGACTTGTAATACGATAGCTTCAACTTCATCACCTTTCTTGTAGTTACGAACAGCTTCTTCGCCAGGAACATTCCAAGAAATATCTGATAAGTGAACTAAACCATCGATACCGCCTTCTAAACCGATAAAGATACCGAAGTCAGTGATTGATTTGATTTTACCTGATACTTTGTCACCTTTGTTGTGAGTATCAGCAAATTGTTGCCATGGATTTGGTTTGCATTGTTTCAAACCTAAAGAAATACGACGACGTTCTTCATCGATTTCCAATACCATCACTTCAACTTCATCACCTACGCTGACAACTTTAGATGGGTGGATATTTTTGTTGGTCCAATCCATTTCAGAAACGTGAACAAGACCTTCGATACCGTCTAAAATTTCAACGAAGCAACCGTAGTCGGTTAAGTTGGTTACTTTACCTGTTAATTTGCTGTTTACAGGATAATTTTCAGCGATAGCCGCCCAAGGATCTTGACCTAATTGTTTTAAGCCTAATGAAACACGAGTGCGATCACGGTCAAATTTCAATACTTTAACAGTCACTTCATCACCGACATTTACGATTTCGCCCGGATGTTTAACACGTTTCCAAGCCATATCAGTGATGTGTAATAAACCATCAACACCACCTAAATCAACGAATGCACCGTAGTCAGTTAAGTTCTTAACGATACCTTTAACTTCAGCGCCTTCTTGTAAGGTTTCAAGTAATTGATCACGTTCTTGGCTGTTTTCAGATTCGATAACGGCACGACGAGAAACAACAACATTGTTACGTTTTTGGTCTAATTTGATAACTTTAAATTCTAATTCTTTACCTTCTAAGTGAAGAGTATCGCGTACAGGGCGAGTATCCACTAATGAACCAGGTAAGAATGCACGAACACCATTCAACTCAACAGTGAAACCACCTTTCACTTTACCGTTGATTAAACCAACAACAGTTTCTTGATCTTCGTATGCTTTTTCTAAGGCAATCCAAGATTCGTGACGAACTGCTTTTTCACGAGAAAGTTTAGTTTCACCGAAACCATCTTCAACAGCGTCTAACGCAACTTGAATTTGATCACCAACTTGAACAGTGATTTCACCTTGTGCATTTTGGAATTCTTCAGCAGGGATTGCCGCTTCAGATTTCAAACCTGCATCAACGAAAACGAAACCTTTGTTGATCGCAACAACAGTACCAGTAACGATTGAACCTTGACGAGTTTCAAGTTCTTTTAGTGATTCTTCAAATAGTTGAGCAAAAGATTCTGACATATAAATTAATCTTCAATAAGTTAATAACGACCGCTTAAATTCCTTATTAAACGGGGCTGATAATAAACGCCTATTCTTCCTTGAATAAACACAAAATGATTCTATCCCAAATGAGGGCAACGCTGACGAATATGTTGCAATGCCAACGTGAAAACTTCATTAATAGAAAGGGAAGATGAATCTAACAGAATTGCATCATCGGCGGGTTTTAACGGAGCAACCGCACGATTTCTATCTCGGTAATCGCGTTCCTGAATTTCGGATAAAATCTGGGCAAAATTACCATTAATTCCCTTTTCCTGCAACTGTTTTAAACGTCTTTTTGCACGTTCTTGTGCTGAAGCGTCTAAAAAAAACTTAATTTGCGCTTGCGGAAAAACAACTGTCCCCATATCGCGACCATCCGCCACTAAGCCGGGAGCTTGAGCAAAATCCCGCTGTTTTTGCAATAAAGCAGCACGCACTAAAGGATATACGGCTGTTCTGGAAGCATAATCTGCAACCTGTTGTGTGCGAATAGCATCACTCACATCTTCTTGATTTAGAAAAGTTTTTACACCGTTTTCATCACTTGAAAAAGTAATTTCTATGCTTTTGGCAAAAGCACTTAACGCCTGTTCATCGGAGAAATCAATATGCTGTTTTGCTGCCGCTAAACCGAAAACACGATAAATTGCACCGGAGTCCAATAAATGAAAACCGAAATGTTGGGTCAATGCTTGACATAAAGTACCTTTACCAACGCCGCTCGGGCCGTCAACAGTAATAATTGTAGTCGTCATAATTGTCTTCTGTTTCTTGATAAAAAGATGCCGCACATAATGTGCGGCGAAATTGCGGTGAATTATACTCGTAATTCTGACTGGCGCAAAGTTGAAACTTACTCTTGTACGGAAGAGTGATGTTCAAAATGTGAGCTTGGAGTGAGGTATTCCTCGCGGTTCGGATCAACCAATTTTGATTTTTTAATCATTTTTTCAATGGTTACACCTTGCACCAAAATTGAGAATACCACAACGGCATAAGTCATAATCAGGATAATATCTTTTACATCTGTGCCATTAACAAATACTGCTTTCGCCGGAATGGAAAGCGCCATTGCCAAAGCCAAACCGCCACGTAGTCCACCCCACGTCATAATTTTTAAAGTATAAGGATTATAGGTGCGGAAGAAACGTAACATTGAGTACGGCAACCATAAACTGATATAACGTGCAGCTAAACAGACCGGAATTGCCAACAACATCATCAAAAAGCCTTGGAAAGTAAAATCGATCAACAATAGTGCGAAACCGATCAGGAAGAATAGCAGTGAGTTGAGGAAGTGGTCGATCATTTCCCAAAAGTGGTCAAGATAGCGTTGGCTCTGTTCGGAGAAGCCACGATGACGTGTCCAGTTGCCGACCATAATACCGGAAACCACCATTGCCAATGCACCGGAAACTTCCAATAAATTTGCCAACATAAAGCCGGCAGTTGGAATGGTTAACGTTAATAGGATTTCCAAGCTACCGTCATCAGTGGCTGAAATTAATAGGTGAGCGACCAAACCAAGCACAAAACCGAAGATAATGCCGCCGATGGCTTCGTGTAGGAACAGGTGTAAAATTTCGCTGGCGGACATCTGTTCACCGCTGAAAGCAACGGTAAAAATAGTAACGAAAATCACCAAACCGACACCATCATTAAACAGTGATTCGCCTTCAACCTGCATTGATAGACGTTTCGGTGCACGTAGATTTTTAATAATTGCCAATACGGCGATCGGGTCGGTAGGGGAGATTAAAGCGCCGAACAGCAAGCAGTAAATAAAATCGATCGGTAAGCCGATAAGATTAGCGATTAAGTAGATCAATGCACCGACAATAAACGTGGATGCCAGTGTTGAAAATAGTGCGAAGATCGTAATTTCCCATTTTTGATCACGCAATACCGGAATTTTTATGCCTAATGCGCCGGCAAACAGTAAGAAACCTAAAATTCCGTTAAGTAGAAAGCTTTTAAAGTCAATTTCCTGCATTACTTCAGTGGCAATGCTGTCAATTTGGAACCAACCAAGATAACCTAAGGTCAAAAGCAGCAATGAACCGATCATCGCAGCGGCGGTAATTGCAATAGTAGATTGAACTTTATCGCTGATTTTACTGGTAACAAAACCGAGTAAAATAGAAATTGCGGATAAAAAACAGATATATGTGTAAATGCCCATATAATAAGCCTTGTTGAAAAGTCATTAACGCGCGCTATTAAATCAATTAGTGAGCGATATGTAAAGTGTGCAATCGGGGTATATTGTAAAAAGTGAGCAATATTTATGAAAAAATTAATTAAATTAAGTGGCGTTTTTTTGCTGATGTTGATATTGGCGGTTATCGTATTTTTATATCAATCATTAACCCTTTATCAGCCGCCGTTGACACAGTTTATTTCAATGAATGAAAAGCAGAGTTTTGAGCCCTTTGTTGAAATAGACAGCAAATTAAGTTGTTATCGTCCAATGTTGGATGCAGAAGCAATTTCAACTACCCAACCATTGAAATTGTTGGTGTGGAATGTGCATAAAGGCGAAGATCAGGGATGGCAGTCATTATTGCTAAATTATGAAGAAAAAACAGATTTTATGTTATTGCAAGAGGCGACTTCTTTGCAGAAATTGCCGCAATTATTGCAACATATGCCGAATCAGCTGTTTGCCAGTGGCTTTGCTTATCGCGATATGCAATCCGGCGTGGCGACACTTTCACCGTTTTCGCCACAATATTATTGTAGTGCGGCGGTCGATGAGCCTTGGTTAGCTATTCCTAAAACCAGTGTATCTTCAGTATATCCGTTGGATAACGGCAAATTTTTATTAATGATTAATGTGCATATGGTCAATTTTGAGTGGGGAACGAGCGCATATCGCCAGCAGTTGGAACAAATTATGCAACAGCTACAACAGCGCGTTGATGCGGTGATTATCGCCGGTGATTTTAATGCGTGGAATCAGGAACGGGCGGCGATATTACAACAGAAAATGGCACAATTCGGTTTACACGAGATCTCCTTTTCGCCGGATAATCGTTTACGTTTCAATGATTTCCCGTTGGATCATATTTTTGTCAAAGGATTGAAAGCTGTTTCTGCGACCACGAAAAAAACAAAAGCGTCCGACCACAATCCAATGTGGGTCGAACTGACTTTTGATTAAAGAATAAATTGATCGAAAATCTCTTGGAGATGTTTAGTGAGGATCTTTTTGCCGGCGATGGTTTCATCCTTCCACGCCTCTAACAGCACATCAAGGGTGAGTAACGGCTGTAACTTTTCGGCAATCGGGCGATAGCTGATATGCCAAGGCTCAACCCCGACTTTTTTATCTTGCGGTAATTCGAGAAAAGGAAGATAAAAATCAAAGTCGCTCAGATGTTGTTGTAGAAATTCAACCAACGGCGCAAAGTAGCCGTTTTGTTGATACTCTTGAGGCTCTAATTGCAGCGATTGCCCTTTAGGCAAGAGATCCGGATCAAAAACATCAATTTCTGTGCCCCAATGATGGCGACTGGCACCGGGCAACGCTGACCAACGCAGAATGGCTAAACATTTTTGCCATTCATTAAGCAATGAAAGATTAATGTTTTCGCCCTGATCATTGTGTACTTTCCTGATGCCGTTGAATTTATTATCCCAAATCCATTTTTGGCGAGTGAAGTCGCGGAAAGAGCTTGCCGGCTGTAAATTAAAACCGGCTTTTTTCGCAGCTTGTTGCAATCCTTGAAAGGCTTTTACAACCGGCGGCTGTAAAAAATGCGCTGTGGAATAGGGTAAAGGTAATAACGCCAAATGTTGGCGAGATTTTCCGGTTAAGCAATCAAGTGCAAGCGGCAACATAATTTACGCTCCTAATAATGTGTTTAATATTTCTAAATGAGTAACCGCCAATTTTGCTAAATCTTCGCAGCTTACACATTCATCAATACGGTGTATGGTTTTATTTAAAGGTCCAAGCTCAACCACTTCGGCACCCATTAAAGCGATAAAGCGACCATCGGAAGTACCGCCGCTGGTTTCCAATGTCGGCGTAATTGCCGCCACTTTTTGCAATGCGTGTACCACCGCATCGACCAATTTACCTTTAGCGGTTAAAAACGGCTGTCCTGATAGCCACCATTCAATCCGGTAATCCAGCTGGTGCTGTTTGAGGAGATTTTCAACACGTTGTTTAATCTTTTCATCACTGGTTTCGGTGTTAAAACGCAAGTTGAATTGCAGATAAAGTTCACCCGGAATAACATTGTTCGAGCCGGTGCCGGCGTGAATATTGGCAATTTGCAGACTAGTCGGTGGAAAGAAGTCATTGCCGTTATCCCATTTGATCTTCACCAGATCTTGAATAAAGCCGGCGGCTTTATGAATCGGATTATCGGCAAGATGAGGATAAGCAACGTGCCCTTGCACACCTTGAATATAAAGATTGCCGGTAATGGAGCCGCGGCGACCGTTTTTGACAATATCGCCCAATTTTGCCGTGCTGGACGGCTCACCGACCAAACAGTAATCGACTTGCTCACCGCGAGCCATTAAGGCTTGCACCACTTTGATCGTGCCGTCTTTCGCTGCCGCTTCTTCATCGGAAGTAATTAAAAAAGCGATGCGTCCTTTATGCTGAGGATGTTGCGATACAAACTGTTCCGCTGCCACCACCATTGATGCCAACGAACCTTTCATATCTGCGGCACCACGACCATAAAGCAAATCATCGACAATTTCCGCTGAAAAAGGCGGGTATTGCCACTGTTTTTCATCACCGGTCGGGACAACATCGGTATGTCCGGCAAAAACGATAGTCGGTGCGGAATCACCGTGAGTCGCCCATAAATTTAAGGTGTTACCGAACGGCATCCATTCAATGTTAAAGCCTAATTTGCTTAAACGATCGGCGATGACTTGCTGACAACCTTCATCTTTCGGACTGATAGAGGGACGACGAATTAAATCTTGTGCGAGTGTAATGACTTGCTGTTTCATTCCGCCACTCCAAAAGCCTGCGCATACTGTTTAGCATTAAAGCCGATAAGCTGCACGTTATCGCCCAACACGATCGGGCGTTTGATAAGCGTTGGCTGTTCAAGCAATAAAGAAAGTGCATTATCCTGATTAAGTTGATCTTTAACGGCTTGATCCAAATTACGCCACGTGGTGCTGCGTTTATTAATTAACGCTTCCCAACCGAACAATGCTTCAACCTGTTGTAAAAAAGCGGCATCAATGCCTTGCTGACGATAATCGTGCAGCGTTGCTTCAAGTTGATGTTGTGCCAACCAGGCAAGTGTCTTCTTGACGGTATCACAATTTTTTATTCCATAAACAGTCAACATAATGATCCTATTAAATAAAAAGGTTACGATTGTTAGAAAACTCACTATACTAGCAAACGATAGGGATGCAAGAAAAGACGCAAATAAAATTGGAGGAATAGCAAATATGCAACATATCGATAAATTAGCTTGGATTTTAATTAAAGATCGTCAACTATTAATGACACGTTCATACGGAAAAGATCAATATTATTTGCCGGGCGGCAAACGTGAAGCCGGAGAGAGCGATCAACAGGCGTTAATTCGTGAAATTAAGGAAGAGTTAAATGTTGATTTGATACCGAACAGCTTGCAGCCGGTGGAAACATTCCAAGCTCAAGCACACGGCAAAGCGGAAGGCGTAATGGTGATTATGCGTTGTTATCAGGCTCAATATCAAGGTGAATTGAGTGCCAGTGCGGAAATTGAAGAAATCCGCTGGATTAGCGGCAAAGATCGCGCTATTTGCTCACAAGCCGGCTGTTTGGTGTTGGATTATTTATTGGAAAAAGGATTGATTGACTAAAAGAAAACGCTTTAAAGTGAGTTGAATCTTGAAGGAAAAGGTCGCACGATGGCGACCTTAATTATTTGAAAAATATGAAAAAATTAATGCTCTTTATCTCACTGACAGTCGTGGGAATGCACAATCATATGCCCCATTTTCTGCTCTTTCACGGTTAAATAGTCCGTATTGTAACGATTTTCACCGACATTTAACGGCACACGTTCCACCACATTAATACCGGCACGTTTCATTGTTTCGATTTTTTGCGGATTATTGGTTAATAAGCGAATCTCTTTTACGCCCAACAATTCAAAAATTTCCGCGCAAACAGTGAAATCACGTTCATCTTCTTTAAAGCCCAATGCCAAATTGGCTTCAATGGTATCCATTCCCTGATCTTGTAAGGCATACGCACGGATTTTATTAATTAAACCGATGCCACGACCTTCGGCACGATGGTAAATTAAAACGCCTCTTCCTTCGTTGCTGATCTGCTTAAGTGCTGCCTGTAATTGAAAACCGCAGTCGCATTTCAAGCTATGCAAAGCATCACCGGTTAAACATTCTGAATGAATTCTGGTAAGTACCGGTTTGCCGTTGGCGATATCTCCCATCACTAAGGCAACGTGTTCTTTGTGTGTTTGTGGATGTTCAAAACCTATAATTTGAAAGATACCAAATTCAGTAGGTAGGTTTGCTTTTGCGACAAGCTCAATTTTTGCCATATTTTCCTCGCTGTTTTAATTTTTTCTGAAATGGTGTGTTTATCTGTTATAACTCAAAAAATGAAAGGCAGTCATTATATACATTCTTGTTCGTTTTTGTTGCGATTTTTAGTTATTGTTGCAGTTGTTTTTATGAATGTAGCAGGTTTATTACAAAATAGGCTATAATTCCAGTAATTTTTTCAACTTACGTAGGTATAAATATGTTATATGGGATCGATATTGGTGGTACAAAAATAGAATTGGCAGCATTTAATCAGCAACTGGAGCGGCTGTACAGTGAGCGCATCAATACGCCGCAAACCAGTTATGAAGATTGGCTGAATGCGGTGGTGCAACTAGTGAAAAAAGCGGATCAAAAATTTGGCTGCAAAGGCACTGTCGGCATTGGCGTACCCGGTTTTGTGCGCCGTGATACCGGCATTGCCGAAATCACCAACATTCGCGTTGCTGATAATCAACCGATTGTGCGTGATTTGGAACAGCGTTTACAGCGTGAAGTGCGCGTTGAAAATGATGCCAACTGTTTTGCCCTTTCGGAAGCGTGGGATGAAGAGAGCAAACAGTATTCAACCGTATTAGGCTTGATTATCGGCACCGGTTTCGGTGGCGGTTTGGTTTTTAACGGCAAAGTGCATTCCGGCAAAGTGGGAATGGCGGGAGAGGTCGGTCATATCCAATTAAATTATCACGCTTTAAAACTGCTTGGCTGGGATAACGCCCCGATTTACCGTTGTGGTTGCGGCAATATCGCCTGTTTAGATACCTATTTATCCGGACGCGGATTTGAACTGTTATATCACGATTTACTGCACGAAAAATTGTCGGCAAAAGAGATCATCCAACGTTTTTATCAAAATGACGCCAAAACAGTTGAATTTGTCGAGAAATTTATTGAATTAATGGCGATCAGCATTGGTAATTTGATTACCGTACTTGATCCGGATGCTATTTTCTTAGGAGGAGGCTTATCCAACTTTGACTATATCTATGAAGCCTTGCCGAAACGTCTGCCACAACATTTAATGCGCAGCGCGGTTGTGCCGGCAATCCGTAAAGCAAAATACGGTGATTCCGGCGGTGTGCGTGGTGCGGCAGCACTATTTTTGAGTCGAGATTAATCATAAACAATGGAGAAATCATAATGATGAAAAGCAAAAATCTATCACTATTATTAAGTGTGGCGTTTGCATTTGTGTTGTCGGCGTGTAGCCAGTTGGCACTTCCCGGCAAAGAAAAGCCGGCGCCGGTAGCAGAAAAAGTGGCAGAAAATGCCGAATTAAAAGCGATCAGCGACAGTGCAAAAAGTTTACCGAGTTTTATTTATCAGACCGCTAATCAAACTTATACCGCGTATTTCAGTGGTAAAAACATTGTTTATATTGATGTCAGCGGCAACAATGCAGAAAAAATCTATTTGAAAAACGGTCAAGTCATTGCGGTTGCTAACAAGGCAAAATTGTATGATTTCAAAGCTGCCAATGCAGATGCACAAGCCGTCAAAGCGAAGAAAAATGCTGAAGCGTGGGTGAAAAAATTGGGTTATAACTCAGCAGATAGAAATATCGGCGCGGTTCGTACCGGCGAAGAGGCAAAACTCAATTATCTCTGTATTGCCAAAGTGCAACAGGTTGCCGGCACCAAACGTGTATTACGCACTTCCGCTAACAGCGCCGGCAGCACTGAACGTTTAACCGCAAAAATGCGTTTGAACGGCAATCAGTTCTATCAAATGGATTGTGTTTTATCAGGTGATAGAGTGGCAGAATTAAGCTTGATCGCAAATAAATAGAGGCTGAATCGTAATGGATAAAAATATTATTTTGATGAGTGATTCATATAAATACTCTCATTCACGCCAATATCCACCACAAATGACTTATATGCATCACTACATTGAAAGTCGTGGCGGACGTTACGGTTATACCCAATTTTTCGGTTTACAGTATTATCTGAAAAAATACCTTTGCCAGCCGATCACACAAGCAATGATTGATGAAGCGGAACAAATTATGCGTTTGCACGGTTTGCCGTTTGATCGTGAAAATTGGCAATATATTTTGCAGCAGCATCAAGGTTATTTGCCGTTAAAAATCAGAGCAGTGCCGGAAGGCAGTTTGGTGAATAATCACAATGTGTTGCTTACCGTTGAGAACACTGACCCTCGTTGTGCGTGGTTGGTGAGTTTCTTTGAAACCTTGTTGTTAAAAGTTTGGTATCCGTGTACGGTTGCGACTTTATCCAACTCTTATCATCGCATTTGTCGCAAATTCCTGCAGGAAACTGCCGACAGCTTGGATGCCTTGCCGTTTATGTTGCACGATTTTGGTTATCGCGGTGTATCAAGTGAAGAGAGTGCGCAGCTTGGCGGTGCAGCACATCTGCTGAATTTCAAAGGTACGGATAACGTTGGGGCATTATTGATGTTGCGCCAATATTACCACGCAGAAATGGCAGGTTTCAGTGTGCCGGCAGCGGAACACAGCACCATCACTTCGTGGTCAAAAGCGCGCGAAGTAGAGGCTTACGAGCATTTATTGGACACTTATCAAAATTCTGTCATTTCCATTGTGGTTGACAGTTACGACTATTACAAAACCATTGAAGAGGTGTTCTGTGGCAAATTAGCGGAAAAAGTGAAACAGCGTAAATTTCCGCTCGTGCTTAGACCGGACAGCGGCGATGCGATTAGCAATGTGCTTTTTGCTTGCGAACGTTTGGAAAACACTTTTGGTGTTACCGTTAACAGCAAAGGTTACAAGGTGTTGAATAATGTCAAAGTGCTACAAGGCGACGGCATTAATGAAAACAGTGCTTGGGATTTGTTGAAAGCGTTAAAAGATAATCAATATTCAGTGGAAAATGTGATTTTGGGTTGCGGCGGTTCTTTATTGCAAGGCAATCTCACCACCAGCATCAATCGTGATACACACCGTTTTGCGATGAAATGCAGTTGCGTCATAACCGAAGGTAAATTGGTGGATGTTTATAAAGCACCGATTACCGACAAAGGCAAGGTGAGCAAAAAAGGGCGTTTGGATTTGATCTGGAACGGGGAAAAATATCAAACGATCAATATCGATCATCTGCCGTTAAATCAATATGCCGAAAACTCAATGATGCAGACCGTTTTTGAGAACGGAAAATTATTAGTGGATTGGTGTTTGGACGATATTCAGTATAATGCACAGAAAAATCAACCTAAAATCGAACAGCAGTAATTTGGTGGAGTATGCATTTTTCTGATTATGTGGAAAAGTTGGTCGCGGAAAACCCGAAAGAACGGGTTTTCCCTTTTCAATTTGAGGGCAAAAAATATTGGCTAAAACAGGTGGAGCGCACCAGTGGCGCAATGCGATTGTTGAAGCCTAATCCACAAGCAGCATTGGAACGTGAAATTAAAACATTGCAATATCTTAATCAACAACAGGCGGCGGTTGCCAAGCTGGTGTTGGTGCGTGAGCATTATTTTGTGATTGAAGATGTCGGGCAGTCGGTCAAACGTTATATTTATGACCGAAATATCGCCCCTGAATTTAAACAACGTTTATTGCACGATGCTGCGTTGGCGTTGGCAAATCTACATCAAAAAAAACTCTATCACGGCAGACCGGCGATTCGTGATATGGGTTGGTTGGAAGACGGCGTGCGTTTTATCGATTTTGAGTCGAAAGTGTTCAGCCATAATTTAAATAAACAACAGGCGCGTGACTTGCTGTTTTATATTCATAGTCTTTATGTCAGTGAAGAGATTTCCGATCAGGAAATTGAGCAAAGCATTGCGGTTTATCGCCAAAACGGTGGCGAGCAGCAGTGGCAATACACTTGTTGCTTGGTGCAGAAATACCGTTGGCTCTATTATCTGTTATTGCCGTTTACGCCAATTGCGAGAACGGATTTAATCGCCTTAATGAAACTGTTTAAATTTTTCTTGTATTATCAAAAGGATAAAAATAGACAATGAAAGTTTATCAGGTGCATTTGAAACAACGGCAACAGACATTGTTGCACGATAATCAAATCTCTTTATTGGAAAATCTGGAACAGCATCAGATTGCACACGAATATCAATGCCGCTCCGGTTATTGCGGTGCTTGTCGGGCGAAGATGCTGCAAGGTTCGGTGCGTTATCGCCAACCGCCATTGGCTTTTTTGCAACCGGATGAAATTCTGCTCTGTTGTTGTCAGTTGGAACAGGATATTGTGTTGGATTTATAGCGGATTGCCGCTTTCAGCAAAAATTCCTCTTCATTTCGTGTAAAAAATTTATCGCATAAAATCACATAAAAAGTACATAAAAATGGGGCGTTGTAATCTGCGCCCCATTGTTTTACGTCATTGCAATATCGGTTGAATTAGAATTCGTAACCCACACCGGCACCGACACCATATTTACCGTTGGAGTCACTGGTTCCGGAAAGTTTCAAAATCACATTGCCTTTTTCATTGGTATGCGATACCCCGATTGCCACCGCAGATTCACCGCCGTAGCTGCCTCCGGCAACTGCCACCATTGATTTACCGCTGTGCATAGCGTGCGGTAAATTGCCGACCGCAATCGCTGCTGCAGTACCGGCATCGGAATGTTTTTCCATTTTTTTCTTCATACGGTTAAGTTGGCTTACATTGACTGCATCGTGAGGTTGTACGCCGTCTGCAACGTTGCTGATACGATTGCCGCCGTTATCCAAACCACGAGAAGTTAAAGAAACCGGCGCTTGGTTGTTGCTGTTTACGCTGATGCCGCCGGCATTGACAGTGGTGTGTTGGCTGCCGTTGTTGACGCTAACACTTTCGGCACTGACTTTAGTCGATTGTTTGCCGTTATTAACAGTCACACTTTCGGCGTCCATTTTGGTGGATTTGCCGTTCTCGCCTTTGCTTAAGGTGACGCTTTCGGTGGTAATATCTTTGGCTAATCTTAATTTCAAGCCATCATCCGCTTTTTCTACGCCGATATTAGCGTTGTGAGATAAACCGGTTGCACCGCCTGTAATGTTTACAGTATCACCGCTTTTCACTTGCGTTGCTTCACCGACATCACCTTTCACGTTAAAATCAGTGCCGCCACCGCTATTGGTTGCGGAGATAACAAAGGTGTTATCTGCTCCCTCTTTTTTCTTGATAGAAACATTATCACCGGCTTCATATTTAGCAGCAGAGATTTTGTTGTTGTCATCAATAGTAATATTTTCTCCGGCTGTGTAGGTAGTATCTTTTGCCGAAATTTTGCCGTCTTTATCTATCGTAATATTATCGCCAGCGGTGTACTTCGTGTCAGTAGCAGAAATGTTACCGTTATCGATAGTGACATTCTCCCCTGGGGTATAGGTGGTGTCTTTGGCGGAAATGGTGATATGCGTTACACCCTCTTTTTCTTCGGTCTTAACAGTCACATTATCGCCTGCCTCAAAAGAATACGTAGCTGCATTACCTGTATTCGTATTGGCAGCCGTCACGGTTATCGTGCCATAGTCAGGTTTTGTTGAATCATCCTGTTTGGTAATGGTTACACCATCACCAGCCTTAATACCATTAAAGAGAGCACCTCGTAATTGACGAAGGTTAACTGCGTCTGTATCATGCGTTCCATCGGCTACATATTGAACTTGACGAATATAGGTTGCTGTTTGCGCGCCTTGTTTATTATAGAGCTTGCTACCAAAGGATACTGGGCCACGTAAAATATCGTTGTCCGCACCAGTTTTGCCATTACCGTTGACACTAAGCTTTGTTTCACTGTACGGTGCTTTTTCAACCTCAACAACATCTTCGGGCAAGGACTCTGATTCCATCCCCAGTGCTACGCCATAATCGGAAGAGGCTACTGACCATGCGCCGACTGCTACACCTTCCTTAGCTGCTACTTTTGCCCAATAGCCGACCGCAACCGCATCTTTAGCCAATGCCTTCGACTCACGACCTAACGCTACAGCTTGCTTTGCTTTTGCCTGTGAAAGCAATCCACCGGCCAATGCGGCTTCTTCCGTCGCTTCCGCCCCCCGGACCGATAGCTGTCGCATAATTCGCTGTTGCTTTAGCTATATATCCTATCGCTACCGGTGCCATGATGTTATTTTGTGTCATTGCATACTTCCAACCGAAATTTGACATAACGATGTTAGCCGTATGCTCTCCGCTGGCACCACCACCGGATTGCTCAATCAATTTTTCATAGCTGGCAATACCGACAGAATCAAACCACCATTTATACTCATTGAATAAAATAGGATCTACTTTATCCATTCGTTGGTATTCTGTTTGCGAAGCATCATAGACCCCAAATTTATTAGGAAAATGTTTTTGTAAATATTCCGCATAATGAAAAGACCCCGGTGTATACAGCGAATCGGCAAATGCCGTCGCTGCCTCCAGAGAATTGGCGGCAACCGCTCTCGAACCTAACGCAATAGACAATTCTCCCATGGCCACAGAATCAAGCCCCATCGCAATACTTTGCGCATTGGCTAAATTATTCTTACCAACTGTAATTGCCGCCGATGTCATCCCGGTCTGTTCTCGTTCCGTAGGTACTGTTCTGTTAAATACTCCAATACCTACACTACCATTACCGTACACTCTGTTCTGATAACCCATCCCCATACTTACTCCATTGCCAGGACTAAGCACTGTATTATCATTCCCAAAAGCATACGCCTGACCGGCATAGTCATTATTAATCCCATAAATAATCCCGCTATTACTTTGCGTACTAATATTCTTGTTTCTCTCACCTATCTGAGGTTCTTCAATCGTACCTGCCCGTACAGACACCGCCCCTATTTTGATCCCCTCACTACCGGAGTGTAACGTCGTGCCCCCAAAGAAAGAAGTAAACCAAGTCTTTTCTTCATCAGTTAATCCATCCGTGTTACCGCTTTCCACAACTTTCTTTAATACCGCCGCTTGGTCAACAGCCGCATTTGCCGTTAAGGGCAAAAGACTAATACCCCCCCCAAGAGAATTCCTGTTAAAACAATAAGTTGCGAACGTTTACGATAATAAGCGGCAACCTGATTTAATTTCATTTTGAACTCCTTATTTCCAACGAATTTAATAAATAGACACTTCATTTGACATCATAAAACCATACCGCTTTCTTGTTAAATTTTTAATTAAAGATCTGTTAACCAAATCACAAATTTTTCTTAAATTTACATTTAATCTTTTGCAAAAAGTGAAGAAATTTGCTGCTAAAACGAAATAGCATTTGTCAGCGTTTTTTTATTTTGCTATATTTCGCTTCGAAATTTAAAAGGAGCGATTCAAAACATAATGGCTACTAAAAGAAACACTAAACAACGCCGTCACGCCATTCTTAAATGCCTTGAAGAGCAAGGCGAAGTGACAGTTGAACAGCTTGTCAATCAATTTGAAACATCAGAAGTTACGATTCGTAAGGATCTGTCCGCATTGGAACAAAACGGCTTATTACTGCGCCGTTACGGCGGTGCGGTGTTAATGCCGGCAGAGGTGTTGGCGGAAGAGGAGATTGAAGCGCTTTCACCGCAGAAAGTGGCTATTGCCAAAATTGCCGCCGCCCAAATTCGTGATCACAACCGCATTATTATCGACACCGGTAGCACCACTTCCGCATTAATCAGCCAGCTGAATAAAAAACAGGGCTTGGTGGTGATGACCAATTCGTTAAGCGTTGCCGCTGAATTGCGCCAGTTGGAGAATGAACCGACTTTATTAATGACCGGCGGCACTTGGGATGCCTCGTCCGATTCATTTCAGGGCAAAGTGGCGGAGCAGGTGCTTCGTTCCTATGATTTTGACCAATTATTTATCGGTGCGGACGGCATTGATTTGCAGCGTGGCACGACAACCTTTAATGAATTGGTCGGTTTGAGTCGTGTTATGGCGGAGGTTTCACGTGAAGTGATTGTGATGGTGGAATCGCAAAAAATCGGACGTAAAATGCCAAATTTGGAACTGACTTGGCAACAGATTAACTGTTTGATCACCGATGATCATATTGATGCGGCGGTTAAACAACAGATTGAAAATCTTGGTGTAGACGTGCTTATTGCCGCTACAAACTAATTTATTGAAAAAGGAAAAAATTATGTGTGGAATTGTTGGTGCAGTCGCACAACGTGATGTTGCAGAAATTTTAATTCAAGGCTTACACCGTTTAGAGTATCGTGGTTACGATTCCGCTGGTGTGGCAGTGGTGGATGCTAACCATAACTTACAACGTGTTCGCCGAGTTGGTAAAGTGAAAGCGTTGGATGAAGCGGTGGAAAAACAGCCGTTAATCGGTGGTACAGGGATTGCACATACACGTTGGGCAACGCACGGTGAACCGTCTGAAATCAATGCGCATCCGCATATGTCGGGTGATATTGCGGTGGTGCATAACGGTATTATCGAAAATTATCAAGAGCTTAAAGCAGAATTACAACAACGTGGCTATCAATTTGTTTCACAAACCGACACCGAAGTGATTGCGCATTTGGTGCATTGGGAATTTGATCACTGCCACGATTTGTTAAAAGCAGTGCAACAAGCGGTAACGCAATTAACCGGTGCTTATGGTATGGTGGTGATGCACCGCCAACAACCGGAACATTTAATTGCCGCCCGTTCCGGCAGCCCATTGGTTATCGGTTATGGCGTCGGTGAAAACTTCCTTGCTTCCGACCAGTTGGCACTGTTAAACGTGACTCGCCGTTTCAGTTTCTTGGAAGAGGGCGATGTGGCGGAAATTACGCGTCGCAGCGTCACCATTTATAACCGTTTAGGCGAAAAAGTGGAACGTCCGATTTCAGAATCAAATTTAGAACAGGATGCAGCGGATAAAGGGCAATTCCGTCACTTTATGCAGAAAGAGATTTTTGAACAGCCGACCGCGATTATTAATACGTTGGAAGGTCGTATTGCGCACGACAGCGTGATTGTCGAAAGTATCGGCAGCAAAGCCAAATCTATTTTGGAAAATGTCAAACACGTGCAGATTGTGGCGTGCGGTACCTCCTACAATTCAGGAATGGTCGCGCGTTACTGGTTTGAAGCATTGGCAGGTGTGAGTTGTGATGTGGAAATTGCTTCCGAATTCCGTTATCGCAAATTTGTTACACGTCCGAACAGCCTGTTATTAACGCTTTCTCAATCCGGTGAAACCGCTGATACTTTGGCAGCATTACGTTTGGCAAAAGAGAAAGGTTATATGGCGGCGATGACCATTTGTAATGTTGCCGGTTCATCGTTGGTGCGTGAGTCCGATTTAGCGTTTATGACGCGTGCCGGTGTGGAAATCGGTGTGGCTTCAACCAAAGCCTTTACCACACAATTGGTGTCAATGTTGATGTTGGTGGTGGCGATTGGTAAATTGAACGGCAGCATTTCGCCGGAAAAAGAGAAAGAGATCGTGCAAGCATTGCACACTGTGCCGACCGACATTGAAAAAGCGTTGGTGTTCGATAAACAGATCGAAAAATTGGCAGAAGATTTTGCAGAAAAACATAACGCGTTGTTCTTAGGGCGTGGTGAATTTTATCCAATCGCAATGGAAGCGGCATTGAAATTAAAAGAAATTTCTTATATTCACGCAGAAGCCTATGCCGCCGGTGAATTGAAACACGGGCCGTTGGCATTGATTGATGCCGATATGCCGGTGATTGTGGTGGCACCGAACAATGATTTGTTGGAAAAAGTGAAATCTAACATTGAAGAAGTGCGTGCCAGAGGCGGTCAATTATATGTGTTTGCTGATGCGGAAGCCGGTTTCCAAGACAGTGATAATATGAAAATTATTACAATGCCGAAAGTGAATGAAATCACCGCACCGATTTATTACACCGTGCCGATGCAGTTGCTCTCCTATTATGTGGCGATTATTAAAGGTACGGATGTTGACCAACCTAGAAATTTAGCGAAAGCGGTAACGGTTGAGTAAGTTAAAAGCAAATTGGAGCAAAATAAGAATGGTGAATAGCGTTTGCTTTTCACCATTTTTTATTTCAAGATTTGGGTTTCGTAGATTAAAGATTATTCAAGTCAAGAACATCGGTCATATCGAACAGACCTTTGTCGTGATTAGCCAACCATTTGGCAGCACGCACCGCACCGTTGGCGAAAGTCATCCGGCTGGAGGCTTTGTGTGCAATTTCAACACGTTCACCTTCATCGGCAAACCAAACGGTATGTTCACCGACAACATCACCGGCACGAATAGTGGCAAAACCGATTTGATCCTGTTTACGTTCGCCGGTAATGCCTTCACGAGCATAAACGGCGTGATCTTTTAAGTTTTTTCCCATTGCTTTGGCAATGTGTTCACCCATTGATAATGCTGTGCCGGAAGGTGCATCCACTTTATGGCGGTGGTGAGCTTCGATAATTTCGATATCGCAATAATCGCCCATCACTTTGGCTGCTTTTTCCAACAGTTTGAACACAAGGTTTACGCCGACACTGTAATTTGAAGCAAAGACAATGCCGATTTTTTCGGCAGCTTGTTTAATTGCCTGTTTTCCCTGTTCATCAAAACCGGTAGTACCAATAACCATTTTTTTATTATTGGCACTACAGAAAGCTAAATGCGCCAATGTGCCTTCCGGACGAGTGAAATCGATTAAAAGATCAAAATTATCTGCCTGCTGTGCCAAATTATCGGAAATGGCAATGCCGTTATGTCCGATACCGGCAAGCTCGCCGGCATCGCTGCCGACCAAGCTTGAACCTTCTCTTTCAAATGCGGCAGTGAGCTGCACTCCGTCCGCTTTGCTGATGGCTTGAATTAGTTGGCGCCCCATACGACCGCCGGCGCCGACAACGGCAATTCTTAAACTCATAAATTCCTCAATTAATTGTTGGTTAAATAGATATGTACTGTGATCTCCTCACGATCGTGATATAGATGTTTTGCGTGAAGTTTGTAATCCAAGCCTTCATCCAGCAATTTTTGCTCAATCAGGAAGATACATTTTTGTACTTCTTCATAGCGTTTTTTCATCGGTAATTTGAGGTTAAAAATGGTTTCACTGCACCAGCCTCTGGTTAGCCATTTAGCGATAAGCTCGGCAATACGAATCGGTTGTTCGACCATATCGCAAACCAACCAGTCAATATGGTGATCGACAGGCGGTTCAAATTTGAAGCCGTCTTCGGAGCAGTGTTCAACACGACCGCTTTCCATTAAGCTTTCATCAATTTTACCGTGATCAACCGCGTAGACGAAAAGCCCACGGCGCACAAGTTGATAGGTCCAACCACCCGGACAAGCGCCTAAATCAACCGCATAATGATGTTCGGTTAAACGTGCAGATTGCTCTTTCGGTGTGAGGAATGTTTTAATCGCTTCTTCCAGTTTTAAGGTAGAGCGACTCGGTGCGGAACGTGGCGAACGCAAGCGTTTAATTCCCATAAAATCCGGAGAGTGGTTGTTGTTGTAAGAGTAACCGAGATAGCAATTTTCGGCATCGGTAAAGAAAAGATGAAGCGTAATGTTTTCCCAACGTTTGGCAGTGTCGATATTGAAATAGCCTAACGTTTTCATTTTTTGGCGCAACGGCACCGTAAATTTGCGGCAGAACGTGAGCAGTTCTTTGGCTTTATTGGTATCCGCAGTTTCCACCCAAAGATCAGTAAATTGTTCCAACTTCAATGAAGATTCTTTCAACGTTTTGATAATTGGTGTGATTCGATCGGAATTCTCCGCGAAATTCATCTTCTGAACAACCGCGAACCATTGACGACAGAAAATCAACGAATGGAACGGAAGTTCTGTTATTAATGCTTGTACATCTTCTTTGCTGTTACATTCAAAGATAACAAACGCACTCTTATCTTCTGTTTTGGCAAAGCCATAAACACCCAAATTAGCCGCTTTATCAGTGATTTCCGCAGCCAATTCTTTTTCAAAACCGGCACGGCAATAGAGGATGATTTGATTCATAGCACTTTCCTGTAAGTTAGAACGATGTTATTTACTAAAAGGATAACGTATCCCGGTATAGATTAAATTACCCCATCCCAATAAAAAGCAGAGACCGCCGAACGGCGTAAGATGCGCTAAACTTTTATTACCAGTAATAGCTAAACAATATAAGCTAAAACAGAATAATACAATACCACAAAGCCAACAATAACCGCTAAAAGCAATTTTTTTAGTTAATTTTTTATCATTAGACGGCAATAATGAGAATATAGCAATGCAGAACAATGCCAATGTATGAAAAACTTGGTAATCCCAACCAATCTCCAGCCAGAGTAGTGCCTGTTCGGAAAGTTGTTCACTTAATACGTGAGATGAAAATGCACCGAAAGCAACACAAAAAAAGCCGTTGAGTGCGGTGAAAATTAAAAAACGTTTAAACATTATTTTTCTTGCCCCATTACTGAAATCAACCAATCACGAAATGCTGTTACTTTATCATCATTTTCACGATCCGGGTGATAAACCACATAAAATGATTTCGGATCTTGAAGTTGTAAATGCAACACTTCCTGAAGATTGCCTTGCTGAAGTTCTTGCTCCGCTAATAGTTCATTGGCTAAAACAACACCTTGTTCGTGAATCGCCGCTTGCAACGCCATAAAGGTGTGGCTGAATACCGGATTATGCTGCAGATCGATATTTTCTAATTTTAGTGCTTTCAATGCCATCTGCCAGTTATCGCGGTTATGTACGTGCAGCAACGTGTGCTGTCGCAAATCTTCAGCGTGATGAATCGGATGAGCGTGGAGCAGTTCCGGCGAGGCGAGAATCAGTAGTCGAGCCTCTTTCAAGCGTTTTACGGTTAAGCTGTTCCAATCACCTTTACCGTAATAAACGGCAATATCGACTTCCTGCGTCAATAAACCTTCATCCTGATCAACACCGTTAATGCGGACATCAATATTGGGATAGCGTTGATTAAATTCGCTAAGACGAGGAACCAACCATTGCATCCCGAATGTTTGCGGAATATTGATCGAGATCACGTTTTGTTCTTTATTTCGGGTAAGGCGTTCGGTCGCGTCAATTAATTTTTTTAATATGTTGGCAACGTCAAAAAAATAAATTTTGCCTGCTTCAGTGAGTTCAAGTGTACGATTTTTGCGCAAAAAAAGCGCAACACCTAAAAAATCTTCTAAAATTTTTATTTGATGACTAATGGCTGCTTGAGTCACAAACAGCTCTTCTGCGGCTTTAGTGAAACTTAAATGTCTGGCGGCAGCGTCAAAGGCTTTCAGAGCATTTAAGGGAGGCAAACGTTTAACCATAATTTCGTATCCATTATAAAAACTTTTCGTTAGTATCTATTTCATTTGTTATTAGTTTTTTTTATGCTAAAGATAAAAAAAAATTGTTTGTCTATTGTCAGGTTGACCCCTAGAATGGCGCCATACTTAATGATTGGTCATTCCTTACTAGTTAATGAGTTTCAGATTCTTAAGTATGATGTTGTGTTTGCATATTAGTCTAGATTTTCTAGACTGAGTAACTGAGAAGTTACTCATTTCACTTCCTGTATATTTTTATAAACTCTATTTAGTTTATATGCCACTTAAACTTTTAAGTGGCATTTTTTTCGCCCGGATTTTAGCATAGCCGGATTATCTTCTCTAGAATGATTTTTCTTGAATCGCACAGCTTTCGCTTAAAAAGATATTTTTATGCAAATAAATGAATTTTTATGCATATTTGTTGCATTTTTATTTTTAAATTTTATAGACAGTTGTTTGATTTTAGGGAATAATACCGACTCGGTAAATGTTCGTTTTATCACACTATCAAACACATCTCATTAATAGGAATTAATATGTCAACAACAATTCTTGAATCACTTCCAGTGGGCCAAAAGGTCGGTATTGCTTTCTCCGGTGGATTAGATACTAGCGCAGCATTGCTTTGGATGCGTCAAAAAGGTGCAGTGCCTTATGCTTATACCGCAAATTTAGGACAACCTGATGAAGATGACTACGATGCCATTCCGCGTAAAGCGAAAGAATATGGTGCAGAAAATGCTCGTTTAATCGATTGTCGTAGCCAATTGGCAAATGAAGGTATTGCGGCAATTCAGTGCGGCGCATTCCATATCAGTACCGGTGGCGTGACCTATTTCAACACTACTCCGCTTGGTCGTGCGGTAACAGGTACAATGTTAGTTACTGCAATGAAAGAGGATGATGTCAATATCTGGGGTGACGGCAGTACCTTTAAAGGTAATGATATTGAACGCTTCTACCGTTATGGTTTATTGACCAATCCAAAATTGAAAATTTATAAACCTTGGTTGGATCAACAATTTATTAATGAACTCGGCGGTCGTCACGAAATGTCCGAATTCTTAATTGCAAACGGCTTTAATTACAAAATGTCGGTTGAAAAAGCCTACTCTACCGACTCCAATATGCTCGGTGCAACTCACGAAGCGAAAGATTTGGAATTTTTGAACAGCGGTATTCGTATCGTAAATCCGATTATGGGTGTTGCTTTCTGGAAAGATGACGTTGCAATTAAAGCAGAAGAAGTGACCGTGCGTTTTGAAGAGGGTGTTCCTGTGGCGTTAAACGGTAAAACTTTTGCGAATGCGGTTGATCTGTTCTTGGAAGCGAACCGTATCGGTGGTCGTCACGGTTTAGGAATGTCGGATCAAATTGAAAACCGTATTATCGAGGCGAAAAGTCGCGGTATTTATGAAGCTCCGGGAATGGCGTTGTTACATATCGCTTACGAACGTTTGGTTACCGGTATTCATAATGAAGATACTATCGAACAGTATCGTATCAACGGTTTACGTTTAGGTCGCTTGCTTTATCAAGGTCGCTGGTTCGATCCGCAAGCATTAATGTTGAGAGAAACTGCACAGCGTTGGGTGGCTCGTGCCATTACCGGTGAGGTAACACTTGAATTGCGTCGTGGTAATGATTACTCAATTCTTAACACTGAATCACCAAACTTGACTTATCAGCCTGAACGTTTAAGTATGGAAAAAATTGAAAATGCACCGTTTGATCCGAAAGATCGTATCGGTCAATTAACAATGCGTAATTTGGATATTACTGATACACGTGACAAGCTCGGCATCTACACCGAAACCGGTTTGTTATTGAATAACTCTGCATTCCCTCAATTAGGTAAAAAAGAGTAATTCTTTTCCTCTTCTGCAAACCGCTAAAAATCGTTAAGGTTTTTAGCGGTTTATCTTTTTCAGCACGTTTTTGCGCTATTTTTGATCCACGCTTTGGCGTTATTTTTGCTATACTTCTGCCCTTAGTATAGTTAAATGGTGAATAGTATGGCGTGGACTCCGACTCGAACATCTCAGCTTAAAAATTCAACGACAACATCAGCAAAAAATAATAAAGATTTAGAACAATTTACGCCGCCGCACTCATTGGAAGCGGAACAGTCGGTGTTGGGGGCGTTACTGTTGGATAACGCTTTGTGGGACAGCGTTGCCGAAGCGGTAATTGCTCAAGATTTCTACACTTATGCCCATCGTATTATCTTCCAAGAGATTGAAGCCTTGTTGAGTTATGGTAAACCGGCGGATTTAATCACGTTGGAGCAGGCATTAAATAGTAAAAATTTAGGAGATTCGGTCGGTGGTTTTTCCTACTTGGTTGAGTTATCGCAAAAAACGCCGAACAGCGCCAATGCTTTGGCATATGCCAATATTATTCGTGAAAAAGCGATTTTGCGTGAGTTGATTGCTGCCAGCAATACCATCTCTGAAAACTGTTATTCCACTAACGGGCAGGATGTGAAAGACATTCTGGATACCGCCGAAAGTAAGATTTTGCAGATTTCCGAACAGCGAATGGTTGGTACGGAAAGCGGACCGCAGAATGTGAATAAAATCCTCAAAGATACCGTTAATAAAATTGAGTTGTTGGCACAAAATCCGAATGGCGGCGTGACCGGAATTTCCACCGGCTTTACTGATTTGGATAAAAAAACGGCAGGTTTACAACCCGGAGATTTGATTATTGTGGCGGCACGTCCTTCAATGGGAAAAACGACTTTCGCGATGAATTTGTGTGAAAATGCGGCATTACCGGCGGATCAGAATAAAGCGGTGTTGATCTTTAGCTTGGAAATGCCGGCGGAACAGTTAATGATGAGGATGCTAGCGTCATTGGCAAGGGTGGATCAAACCAAATTGCGTACCGGTCAGATCGAATTTGACGGTGCGGAAGGCGATGCGTTGGCAAGTTGCATCGGAATGCTGAAACAGAAGCAGAATATTTATATTGATGACACTTCCGGTTTGACCCCGACAGAACTGCGTTCGCGTGCCAGACGTATTCATCGAGAAAGTCCGAACGGTTTGGCATTGATTATGGTCGACTATTTGCAGTTAATGCGAGTGCCGGGTTATGCCGAAAACAGAACATTGGAAATTGCAGAAATTTCACGTTCATTAAAAGCATTAGCTAAAGAGTTGAAAGTGCCGGTGATCGCATTGTCACAGCTAAACCGAAGTTTGGAACAACGTGCCGATAAACGTCCGGTCAATTCGGATTTGCGTGAATCAGGTGCGATTGAGCAGGATGCGGACTTGATTATGTTTATTTATCGAGATGAGGTTTATAATCCTAATTCCGAATTTAAAGGTACGGCAGAGATTATTATCGGTAAACAGCGTAACGGGCCAATCGGTAGCGTACGGTTAGCCTTCCAAGGTAATTTCTCGAAATTTACTAATCTTCAGTATGATTCAGGCTATGAAGATCATTATTAATTAACAAAGGCAGTTATATGAAAGCAGCAACGGCAAAGATTAGCTCTCTTGCCCTTAAACATAATATAGAAAAAATTCATTCGCTTGCGCCGAACAGTAAAATTATTGCGGTGGTGAAAGCGAATGCTTACGGACACGGTGTTGAGTTTGTTTCTCAGACTGTACAAGACAATGTAGATTGTTTCGGTGTCGCACGCTTAGGTGAAGCGTTGCGTTTGCGCTCCAATGGAATTACCAAGCCTATCTTGTTATTAGAAGGCTTTTTTTCCGCCTCCGATTTGCCGATTTTGTCGGTTAATAATTTGGAAACAGTGGTACATTGTGATGAGCAGTTGGAAGCATTATTAGCGGCTAAATTACCGAACCCGATCAATGTTTGGATTAAAATTGATACCGGAATGCATCGTTTAGGTGTGCAGCTGGATGAAGTCGATCGTTATTATCAAGCGTTATCCGCTTCGCAAAATGTTAATCAAATCCGCTTTATCAGCCATTTCAGTCGAGCCGATGAGTTGGACAGCGATTACACCTTAAAACAGCTGGATCGTTTCCTAACCGCTTGCGCCGGTAAAGTGGGAGAGAAAAGTATTGCTGCGTCAGGTGGTATCTTGTTCTGGAAAGATTCCCATCTGGATTGGATTCGTCCGGGCATTATTATGTACGGCATTTCCGCCAATAACACCCCGAGCAGTGCTTATGATTTAATTCCGGTGATGACGTTAACCTCATCATTGATTGCCGTGCGTAATCATAAAAAAGGCGAGCCGGTCGGCTATGGCGGTCGTTGGGTAAGCGAAAAAGATACTAAAATTGGCGTGGTGGCAATCGGTTATGGCGACGGTTACCCACGTGATGTGCCAACAGGAACGCCTGTTTATATTAACGGCAGACGTGTGCCTATCGTTGGCAAAGTTTCAATGGATATGTTAACGGTTGATCTCGGTGCGGACGCACAGGACAAGGTCGGAGATGAAGTCATTTTATGGGGTAAAGAATTGCCGATAGAAGAAATAGCTGAAATTATTGGTGTAATCAGTTATGAATTAGTAACGAAACTTACTCCGCGAGTATTAGTAGAATATATTGATTAATTTTTAATTAAGGGAAATTATGTATGAAAAATATTAATCCAACTTCAACAAAAGCGTGGCAAGCATTGTTGCAACATCAAAAAGCACAAAAAGATGTCACTATTCAGCAATTGTTTGCACAGCAACCGGATCGTTTTGATCGTTATTCATTAAAATTCAATGATGATATTTTAGTCGATTTTTCTAAGAACCGTTTCACTGATGAAACTTTAACTTTATTGCGCCAACTTATTGATGAAACTGCTGTTAAAGACGCAATTGAAAGTATGTTCAACGGTGAAAAGATCAACCGTACTGAAAATCGTGCGGTGTTGCATACTGCATTGCGTAACCGTAGCAATACACCGGTTTATGTGGATGGCAAAGATGTGATGCCGGAGGTAAATGCGGTATTGGCAAAAATGAAATCTTTCTGTGAGCGTGTGATTTCCGGAGAATGGAAAGGTTATAGCGGTAAAGCGATCACTGATGTGATTAATATCGGGATCGGCGGTTCAGATTTAGGGCCTTATATGGTTACTGAAGCGTTAAGACCATATAAAAATCACCTTACAATGCACTTTGTTTCCAATGTTGACGGCACTCATATTGCTGAAACATTGAAGAAAGTTGATCCGGAAACCACGTTAGTGTTGGTGGCATCAAAAACCTTTACCACACAGGAAACAATGACCAACGCACATTCGGCGCGTGAATGGTTTTTGGCAAAAGCGAAAGATGAAGCGCATATCGCAAAACATTTCGCAGCATTATCGACCAATGCAAAAGCGGTAGCGGAATTTGGTATTGATACCGACAATATGTTTGAGTTCTGGGATTGGGTTGGCGGACGTTATTCTCTCTGGTCTGCCATCGGTTTATCGATCGCACTTTCTATCGGTTTTGATAATTTTGAAGCGTTATTAAGCGGCGCACACGAAATGGATAAACATTTCAGAAATACAGCGGTAGAGAAAAATATTCCAATGACATTAGCGTTAATCGGTTTATGGAATACTAATTTCTTAGGCGCGCAGACAGAGGCGATCTTGCCATATGATCAGTATATGCACCGCTTTGCTGCCTATTTCCAACAAGGCAATATGGAATCTAACGGTAAATATGTCGATCGCAACGGCAATCCGGTCGATTATCAAACCGGCCCGATTATTTGGGGTGAGCCGGGAACCAACGGCCAACACGCGTTTTATCAATTAATTCACCAAGGAACAACTTTGATCCCTTGTGATTTTATTGCACCGGCAAAAACACATAATCCGTTAGGCGATCATCATCTTAAATTGCTTTCTAACTTCTTTGCACAAACCGAAGCCTTGGCTTTTGGTAAAACAAAAGAAGAAGTGGAAGCGGAATTTGTGAAAGCGGGTAAAAACCTTGCAGATGTACAGCACATCGTGCCGTTTAAAGTCTTTACCGGCAACAAACCGACAAACTCTATTTTGGTGAGTGAAATTACACCATTTACATTAGGTGCATTGATTGCGATGTATGAACACAAAATCTTTGTACAAGGTGTTATCTTTAATATCTTCACTTTCGACCAATGGGGTGTGGAATTAGGTAAACAGTTGGCAAACCGTATTCTTCCGGAATTGGTGGGCAATGAAAAAGTGTCTTCCCACGACAGTTCAACCAACGGCTTAATTAATCAATACAAAGCGTGGCGTTAATATAGTCAGGCAGATTGAAGATTCGGGAAAAGCTTCGTCAATTAGGCGAAGCTTTTTTATGATTGGATAATGGCGATACAATTAAATAAAAATTTTGTGAACTACAACAAATAATTGAAGATTGCTGCAAGACAAATTATGGTGAAGACATTATGATTAGAACATTGTTAATCATCGCTGCTATTAAGGAGTTTGTATGCAAAACTGGAGTGAAGAAATGTGGCACATTTTGTTAATTGGTTTGATTGCCGGCTTTTTTATTGGTTATTTGGTGGCTCGTTTTACCAACGGTAGCGTACGCAAACAAAAACAGGTCGAGCAACAGCTGCAACAAGCGAATGAAACCATCGCTGAACAAAAACAACAGCTTGAACAGCATTTCACTGAAGCGTCTGATTTAATGAAAAATTTAGCGCAAGATTATCACAAGTTGTATCAACATTTTGCGGCGACTTCTACCGCGTTGTTACCAAATTTGGATAAGGCGGTATTTACAGCAGTTGAAGAGGAGTCTTCAGTAAAAAATCTCAATCTCAAGGAACAACCGAAAGATTACTCTGAAGGTTCATCCGGTCTTTTTAAGCAAGAAAGTTAAATTTTTGCTTTAGTCATTTTAAAGTTTAGGTTTGCTTTTTTTAAGGAAAACCTAAACTTTTAATTTATAAAAGCAAACGTTTGCTTTATACTTATGTCCTCAAAAAATCTCATCTTTTTAATCATTAACAAAGGAAAAAATGATGCAACAACAACGTCCTATTCAACGTGCGTTAATTAGTGTTTCGGATAAAACCGGTATTGTCGAATTTGCCAAAGGTTTGATTGATCGTGGCGTACAAATTTTATCAACAGGCGGTACAGCAAAATTATTAGAAAAAAACGGTTTGGCAGTGACGGAAGTTTCTGATTATACACAGTTTCCTGAAATGATGGATGGACGTGTTAAAACGTTACATCCAAAGGTTCACGGCGGTATTTTAGGGCGTCGCGGCATTGATGATGAAGTGATGGCGCAACATCAAATTGATCCGATTGATATGGTGGTGGTTAATTTATATCCATTTGCACAAACGGTTGCCAGAGCGGACTGCACTTTAGAGTTAGCAGTAGAAAATATTGATATTGGTGGGCCTACAATGGTGCGTTCTGCCGCGAAGAATCATAAAGATGTTGCGATAGTTGTGAATAATAGCGATTTTGATGCGATCTTGGCGGAAATGGATCAAAATCAAAATAGTTTAACGTTTGAAACTCGTTTTGATTTAGCGATTAAAGCATTTGAACATACCGCACAATATGATGCGATGATTGCAAATTATTTTGGTCGTTTAGTCAAACCTTACCAAGCTGCAGATGAACAGGAATTAGCAGAACCTTGTGGGCAGTTTCCTCGCACATTAAATCTTAACTTTATTCGTAAACAAACAATGCGCTACGGCGAAAACTCACACCAAAATGCTGCATTTTATGTTGAAAAAGAGCTAAAAGAAGCCAGTGTGGCAACAGCAAAACAGTTACAAGGAAAAGCGCTTTCTTATAACAATATTGCCGACACTGATGCCGCATTGGAATGTGTGAAAGAGTTTTCAGAGCCGGCTTGTGTGATTGTAAAACACGCTAACCCTTGTGGTGTGGCATTGGGTAAAGATATTTTAGAAGCTTATAACCGTGCTTATCAAACCGATCCGACTTCCGCATTTGGCGGCATTATTGCCTTTAACCGTGAACTTGATGCGGAAACTGCAAAAGCCATTATTGATCGCCAATTTGTTGAAGTTATTATTGCGCCGTCTGTTTCTGAAGAAGCGAAAGCGGTGGTTCACGCTAAGAAAAATGTACGTGTGCTTGAATGTGGTCAATGGCAACAGCGTCAACCACGTTTGGATTTCAAACGAGTGAATGGCGGCTTATTGGTGCAAGAAGCCGATCTTGGAATGGTTGGTTTGGATGATTTGAAAGTGGTCAGCAAACGTCAACCAACAAAAGAAGAGCTACAGGATCTCTTATTCTGTTGGAAAGTAGCTAAATATGTGAAATCAAATGCGATTGTTTATGCGAAGAATAATCAAACAATTGGTATTGGGGCTGGTCAAATGAGCCGTGTTTATTCTGCAAAAATAGCTGGCATTAAAGCAGAAGATGAAGGGTTGGAAGTGAAAGGCACAGTAATGGCTTCTGATGCGTTCTTCCCATTCCGTGATGGCATCGATGCGGCAGCGAAAGTAGGTGTGACTTGTGTTATTCATCCGGGCGGTTCAATCCGTGATCAGGAAGTCATTGATGCAGCGGATGAACACAATATGGTGATGGTGTTAACCGGTATGCGTCATTTCAGACACTAATTCGGAGGGAGCAAATGAAAGTTTTAATTATTGGTAATGGCGGTCGCGAACACGCATTAACGTGGAAAGTGGCACAATCACCATTAGCGGATAAGGTTTATGTTGCTCCCGGCAATGCCGGTACGGCGCAAGAAGCTAAAGCGGAAAATGTGAATATTTCTGCAACGGATATTCCGGCATTAGTCAATTTTGCTAAAGAAAATGCAGTGGATTTAACCATTGTTGGACCTGAAGCACCGTTGGTTTTGGGCGTGGTTGATGCGTTCCGTGCCGAAGGGTTGAAAATTTTTGGGCCAACTAAAGCAGCAGCACAGTTGGAAGGCTCAAAAGCATTTACCAAAGACTTTTTAGCCAGACATCACATCCCGACAGCGGAATATCGAAACTTTACTGAAATTGAACCGGCATTGGCGTATGTGCGTGAAAAAGGCGCACCGATTGTGATTAAAGCGGACGGCTTGGCTGCCGGTAAAGGGGTGATTGTCGCAATGACGCTTGCCGAAGCGGAAAATGCGGTGAAAGATATGTTGGCAGGCAATGCTTTTGGTGAAGCCGGACATCGGGTCGTCATCGAGGAATTTTTGGATGGTGAAGAGGCGAGTTTTATCGTTATGGTAGACGGTAAAAATGTAGAGCCGATGGCAACCAGTCAGGATCATAAACGTGTCGGTGAAGGAGATACCGGTTTAAATACCGGTGGTATGGGAGCCTATTCCCCGGCACCGGTGGTGACGCAAGAAATTCATCAGCGCATTATGCAGGAAGTGATTTATCCTACCGTAAACGGAATGGCAGCAGAAAATAATGTTTATACCGGTTTTTTATATGCCGGTTTGATGATTATGCCGAATGGACAACCAAAGGTGATTGAATTTAACTGCCGATTTGGTGATCCGGAAACACAACCGATTATGATGCGTTTACAATCCGATTTGATTGAACTTTGTTTAGCCGCGTGTGACGGAAATTTGGATCAAAAACAGTCGCAGTGGTGTGAACAGGTGGCGTTAGGCATTGTGTTGGCAGCGGAAGGTTATCCGGATACACCGAGAAAAGGTGATGTTATTCACGGCTTGTATACAGCGACAACTGCGGATGAAAAAGTTTTTTATGCCGGTGTGGCGCAACAGGGCAACGACATTGTGACCAACGGCGGTCGTGTGTTATGTGTAACCGCATTGGGTGACAGTGTGCTTGCAGCACAACAAAAAGCGGCGCAGTTAGCGGAACGTATCCACTGGAATGGACGTTTTTATCGTCGTGATATTGGTTGGCGTGCGATTAAACGAGAGCAGAATTAATGCATTGGTTAAATGATCAAATTTAACCATATTTTATTTTTCGCTTATCAATATGAATAGAATTCATCAAAGAAATGAAAAAATTAATTTTAGATTTTTATGACAATAGTATCGATAAAAAGCTAAACTAAACGGGATGAGACCACCATTTAATTTAAGAGGAAATTTAAATGCTTAAAAGAAGTATGAACATCGCAGATTATGATAAAGAGTTATGGGACGCTATTTGTAACGAAGATCGTCGCCAAGAAGAACATATTGAATTAATTGCCTCCGAAAACTATGCGAGCCCACGTGTGATGCAAGCGCAAGGTTCGCAACTTACTAACAAATATGCAGAAGGGTATCCGGGTAAACGCTATTATGGTGGTTGTGAATATGTGGATATTGTTGAGCAGTTAGCGATTGATCGTGCTAAAGCGTTATTTGGTGCGGATTATGCCAATGTTCAGCCACATTCAGGTTCACAAGCAAATGCTGCGGTTTATATGGCATTGGCTGAACCGGGTGATACTATTTTAGGAATGAGCTTGGCTCATGGTGGTCACTTAACTCACGGTGCGGCGGTGAGTTTTTCCGGTAAGATTTATCACGCAGAGCAATACGGCATTACCGATGACGGTGTGATTGATTATGACGCATTACGTGAACAAGCATTGCGCGTTAAACCGAAAGTGATTGTCGGTGGTTTCTCGGCTTATTCTCAAGTTGTTGATTGGAAAAAAATGCGCGAAATTGCGGATGAAGTCGGAGCTTATCTTTTCGTTGATATGGCACACGTTGCCGGTTTGATTGCAGCCGGTGTTTATCCGAACCCATTAGAATATGCTCACGTTGTCACCACAACAACCCATAAAACATTGGCAGGTCCACGCGGTGGTTTGATTTTAGCTAAAGGCGGCAGCGAAGAGTTATACAAAAAATTAAATAGCGCAGTGTTCCCAGCCGGTCAAGGTGGTCCGTTAATGCACGTGATTGCAGCGAAAGCGGTTTGCTTTAAAGAGGCGATGGAGCCGGAATTTAAAGCTTATCAGCAACAGGTGGTGAAAAATGCGCAAGCAATGGTGGAAGTGTTTAAACAACGTGGCTACAACATTGTTTCCAACGGCACACAAAATCACCTTTTCCTTGTTGATTTAGTCAATAAAGGTTTAACCGGTAAGGCTGCAGATGCGGCGTTAGGTCGTGCCAATATTACCGTTAATAAAAATGCGGTGCCGAATGATCCTAAGAGCCCATTCGTCACTTCCGGTATTCGTGTCGGTACACCTTCCGTCACTCGTCGTGGCTTCCAAGAAGAAGATGTTAAAGCATTGGCAGGTTGGATGTGTGATGTGTTGGATGCTATCGGCAAAGATAATGAAAATGAAGTTATCGAAGCGACTAAACAAAAAGTGTTGGAAATCTGCCGTCGCTTGGCGGTTTATGCCTAATTATTAATGTTTTAAATGTCGAATCCTTCTTCATTAAATGGAGAAGGATTTTTTTGTATATAAAAACTTTATTGCATAAATATGCAGGAAATATTAATATATTTGCATTTTTCAGAGTATTAATCAGAGTTTAGCTCAATGACCATCAGCATTAAAAATGTAAACTTTTTCTATGGTTCCACCCAAGCGTTATTCGATATCAATTTGACCGCCGAACAGGGCGATATTGTGGTGTTATTGGGGCCTAGCGGTGCGGGGAAAAGTACTTTTATTCGTACATTAAATTTATTGGAAGTGCCGAAAAGCGGAGAGTTGGTGATTGCCAATAATCGTTTTGATCTCTCTACTAACAATGATCCGAAAAAAATACGTCAATTACGTCAGGATGTCGGTATGGTATTTCAACAATATCATTTGTGGCCGCATATGACTGTGATGCAGAATTTGATTGAAGCACCGATGAAGGTGTTGGGTTTAAGTGAAACGGAAGCCAAAGAACGTGCATTAGGCTTGTTAAAACGGTTACGTTTGGAAGCTCACGCAGATCGTTTTCCGTTACATTTATCAGGCGGACAGCAACAACGTGTTGCCATCGCACGTGCATTAATGATGAAACCGCAAGTTTTATTATTTGATGAACCGACCGCAGCATTGGATCCGGAAATTACCGCTCAAGTGGTTTCAATTATTCAAGAATTGCAACAAACCGGTATCACCCAGTTTATTGTGACTCACGAAGTGAATGTGGCGCGTAAAACCGCGACTAAAGTCGTGTATATGGAGCAAGGACACATTATTGAAGTTGGTGATGCTTCTTGTTTTGAAAATCCGAAAACACAACAATTTAAACAATATTTATCACACTAAATCCCATACAGGAGAAACAGAATGAAAAAAGTTTTATTAGCAAGCTTATTATTCGGTGCAGCAGTAGCAGCAAATGCGCAAACCATTACTTTTGCGATGGAACCGACTTATCCACCGTTTGAAAATACCAATGAAAAAGGTGAGATTGTTGGTTTTGATGTTGATGTTGCCAATGCGATTTGTAAAGAGATCAAGGCGGATTGCAAATTCAGCAGCCAATCTTTCGATAGCTTAATCGCCGGATTAAAATTTAAACGTTTTGATGCTGCCATTTCGGCAATGGATATTACCCCTGAACGTGCAAAACAGGTCAGTTTTTCTGACCCATATTACGACAGTTCTGCCAGTTTCGTCGCTGCTAAAGAGGGTGTTACTTTAGAAAATGCGAAAAATATCGGTGTACAGAATGGATCCACTTTCCAACAATATATTGCGGCTAAAGCGAAACAATATAGCAGCAAACCATATTCTACATTGCAAAATGCAATTCTGGATTTAAAAAATGGTCGTATCGATATTATTTTCGGTGATACCGCAGTGTTGGCAGAGTGGATTAAGAGCGATAAAGCGGTGCATTTTGTAGGCGATAAAGTGACTGATCCGGAATATTTCGGTACAGGTTTAGGCATTGCCGTTAATAAGAAAAATACTGAATTATTGGGTCAACTTAATCAAGGCTTGAAAGCGATTAAAGCAAACGGTGAATACCAAAAAATTTATGACAAATGGATGTCTGGTAAATAATTAATATGTTTTCAGATTTTATCAATTTAATGTTTTCCGCTACCCTGGTTACGCTGGGGCTAGCGGTTTGTTCTTTGATACTCGGATTGATTTTAGCCATTATTTTTGTGGTGTTGGAAACCAATAAAATCCGTTGTATCCGACAACCTACATCAATAATCGTAACCCTATTGCGCGGTTTACCTGAAATTCTGGTGGTGTTATTGATTTTCTTCGGTTCAACGCAAGTATTGTTTTTGTTGACGGAAGAGTATATCGAATTCAGTGCATTTTGGTGTGGATCAGTAGCGTTAGCGATTATTTTTGCCGCTTATGCTTCGCAGTCGTTGCGTGGTGCAATTCAGGCAATTCCGTTAGGGCAATGGGAATCCGGTGCGGCATTGGGGTTAAGTCGTGCCCAAACTTTTGTCCGTATTATTATGCCGCAAGTGTGGCGACACGCATTGCCGGGTTTGAGCAACCAGTGGTTGGTTCTGTTGAAAGATACAGCGTTGGTGTCATTAATCGGTGTCGATGATTTAATGCGTCAGGCGGAATTGGTCAACGCCAGTACACACCAACCGTTCACTTGGTATGGCATCGCGGCGCTGCTTTATTTGGTGATTACATTAATCAGCCAAGCGGGTATTAGAAAATTGGATCTCTATTTTACGCGTTTTGAACGGGAGAAAAGCTAATGGTTCAAGAGTATTTTGTAACTATTGCTCAAGGGATTCCTACCAGTTTATTGCTAACCGTAGTTGCACTGGTTATCGCTTTCTTTTTAGCAATTTTATTTACGTTCCTATTGGCGTTGGGCAATCCGATTATTAAAAAAATCATTGGTGTCTACATTACTTTATTTACCGGAACACCGCTGTTGGTGCAAATTTTCCTAATTTATAGCGGCCCCGGTCAATTTCAATGGATTGTAGATGGTCCATTGTGGAGTCTGTTATCAAATGCGTGGTTCTGTGCGATGTTGGCATTGGCATTAAATAGTGCCGCCTATTCAACACAGCTCTTTTATGGTGCAGTCAAAGCGATTTCCAAAGGGCAGTGGGAAAGTTGTGCCGCCTTGGGGTTATCGCGTGCGCAAACGTTGAAGATCTTGATTCCATATGCCCTTAAACGCGCATTGCCGTCTTATACCAATGAAATTATTTTAGTTTTCAAAGGGACTTCGTTGGCATCCACCATTACCATTATGGATATTATGGGTTATGCGCGTCAGCTATACGGCACCGAATATAATGCATTGTTGATTTACGGCTTGGCAGGGGTGATATATCTAGTGATTACCGGTGTTGCCACCTATTTCTTGCGTAAGCTGGAGCAACGTGTGTTGGTATTTGAGCGTTTGGAAGTGGCCAAATAGAAATCAAAGCAAGTGAGATAAAAAACTTGGGTTTTGCCCAAGTTTTTTATTATCTGTGGTTAAAGTTGATTTTCAAACCAGCTTTCCAGAATAAGGCAAGCTGAAATAGAGTCGATTTTCCCTTTGTTTAATGCTCGGTAGCCACCACGAGAAAAAATTTCGGCGCGCGCTTCAGTGGTGGTTAAACGTTCATCCTGCAAGGCAATTTTGACACCGAAACGACCGTTTAAACGGTTAGCGAATTTTCGCGCTCTTTGTGTAATTTCCTGTTCCGTGCCGTCCATATTCAGTGGTAAGCCGACAACCACCAAATCCGGTTTCCATTCATCAAGGCATTTTTTGATCGCATCCCAATTTGGAATACCGTCCTGTGCTTTGAAAGCCGGCAAGGCTTGAGCAGTTTGTGTAATGCTTTGACCGACGGCACAGCCAATACTTTGTGTGCCGAAATCAAAAGCGATAACGGTTAAATTGGACATTATGCTCTCCCCATTTCGTGGCTTAATTCATAGCTTTGATTAATCCCTAAAAGTTTATTTGCTGCTTGCCAACGTTGATCAAAAGGAAGCTTAAACAAAATATCATAATCCGCCGGTACGGTTAGCCAATCGTTATTTTTAATCTCTTCCGCCAACTGTTCCGGCTGCCACAAAGCACAGCCTAATGCAATGAAATACTCTTTCGGTGCGGCATCGCTATTGAGTGATAACAAAATATCGGACGATGTTGTCAGCATTAAATCATCATTGATGGCAAACGAGTAACGATAGCTTTTATCGGTGACGGTATGCAGCACGAACCCTTGCTCAATATTGACCGGACCACCGGCAAAGATCATCTTCTCCGGATATTTTGGTTCGGTTGGCATTAGGTGATTCATTTTTGCCATCATTTCCGCCAGACTTAAATCGGTCGGCTGATTAATCACTAATCCCATTGAACCCTGTTCGTTATCTTCGCAGATATAAACCACAGAGCGTTGGAAAAAAGGATCGTCCAAATCGGGCATTGCTACAAGAAATTGATTTTGTAATGTCATACTGTTCCTTAAAACTAAACTACAAATCACCAAAACAGATCTGTAATGCACTGATTGCCACGAGTGAAGCGGTTTCGGTACGCAAAACACGTTTGCCGAGCAACACTTCGGTGAAACCTTGTTGAACCGTTTGTTCAATCTCCTGTTCGGATAATCCACCCTCTGAGCCGATCAGTAAACGCACACCGGCTGCAGGCGGTGGCGGCAGTTGCTTAATTGATTGTGAAGCACGCGGATGGAGATTTAATTTCAACATTCCATCATTTTCTGCACACCAATCTTGCAATTTCATCAATGGGCGAATTTCCGGAATAATGTTACGTCCACACTGTTCACACGCGGCAATGGCAATTTTTTGCCACTGTTGGATTTTTTTCTCCATCCGTTCGGCGTCTAGTTTTACACCGCAACGTTCAGACCATAACGGCGTAATTGTTTTTACACCAAGTTCGACTGATTTTTGAATGGTAAATTCCATCCGTTCGCCACGTGAGATAACTTGCCCGAGATGAATATTTAACGGTGATTCGCGATTATCAAAGATTGCATTTTGTAGTGCAACCGTAATCTGTTTTTTGCTGATTTCCGTAATTACGGCAGGATAAATATGATTACTGCCATCAAATAATTCAAGGGCTTCACCTACTTTCATTCTTAAAACGCGCCCTACGTGGTGCATCGCCTCTTCAGTTAATTGGCATTGAGCGAGATGAGTTAAGGATGTCGGATGATAGATGCGTGGTATTCTCATAATCTGTTTTGATTTGTTGTTATTAAAAATCGGGTTAATCATTAAATTAGCGGTTATTGTAAAAAATTATCGCTTTTTTTGATATATCTCTAATGATTTTTAGTGATTTTTGCTATAGTAAGCGCCGTTATTTTTTTGAATATAATCAAGGAGAAAATTATGGCTCGTCGTCCTTTAGTTATGGGCAACTGGAAATTAAACGGTAGCAAGGCATTTACCAAAGAATTGATCAATGGTTTGAAAGCTGAATTAGCAGGTGTTGAAGGTTGTGATGTGGCAATTGCTCCGCCGGTAATGTATTTAGCAGAAGCGGAAGCTGCATTAGCCGGTAGCAAAATTGCATTAGGTTCACAAAATGTTGATCTTAAACAGTCCGGTGCGTTTACAGGTGATATTTCTGCAACAATGTTAAAAGATTTCGGTGCAAAATATATCATTATCGGTCACTCTGAACGCCGCGCATATCACCACGAAAGCGATGAGTTTATTGCACAAAAATTTGCTGTATTAAAAGAACAAGGCTTAGTACCGGTGCTTTGTATTGGTGAAAGTGAAGCGGAAAATGAAGCAGGAAAAACAGAAGAAGTTTGTGCAAGACAAATCGATGCCGTATTAAATACCTTAGGTGCAGAAGCCTTTTTAGGTGCAGTTATTGCTTATGAACCGATTTGGGCAATCGGTACAGGAAAATCTGCTACTCCGGCACAGGCTCAAGCGGTGCACGCTTTCATTCGTAGCCATATTGCGAAGAAAGATGAAAAAGTTGCCGAACAAGTGATTTTACAATACGGCGGTTCTGTTAATGACGGCAATGCGGCAGAATTATTTGCAATGCCGGATATCGATGGCGCATTGGTTGGTGGTGCTTCATTAAAAGCACCGGCGTTTGCTACCATCGTTAAAGCAGCGGCAAAAGCGAAAAATTAATTGATTTTAGTGTAACTATTCAAGGAAGCCCTTTTACCGAGTAAAAGGGCTTTTTTGTCATCTGCTTTTCATTACAAAAGATAACTTTCAAATACTGAATCTATATAACATATAGTTAAAAGCTATTTGCATTCCTTGATGAAATTTCATATTAATGTTCGGTTAAATTAGAACTCGAGAAAGGCTAATAAATATGAATATTCAGCAACTGATAACACAAAACCACCTTGAACTGTTATTCCAACAGGGTACGTTTGGCATTGAGAAAGAGAGTCAACGTATTGATGAAAAAGGAAAAATTGTTACTACACCTCATCCGAAAGTTTTTGGAAACCGTTCTTATCACCCTTATATTCAGACCGATTTTGCAGAAAGCCAGCTGGAGTTAATTACTCCGCCACAGCAGAGTGTTAAAGATGCTTATCGTTGGTTGTCTGCGATTCACGAAGTGGTGTTGCGATCTTTGCCGGAAAATGAATATATTTCGCCGTTCAGTATGCCGTTGGCGTTACCGCCGGAAAGTGAAATTAAAGTGGCACAGCTGGATAATGCGGAAGATGTCGCTTATCGTGAGCATTTGGTCGAGAGTTACGGCAAATATAAACAGATGATCAGCGGTATTCACTACAATTTCCAACTGGCGGATGATCTGATCGAAAAATTGTTCCAACTACAAACTACATATCAGGATCCAATCGCATTTCGTAACGATCTCTATTTGAAATTGGGCAGAAACTTCTTACGTTATCAATGGTTGTTGGTCTATTTATTTGCTGCCTCACCAAGTGTTGAGAATGCGTTTTTCAGAAAAGGGCAGCAAATTCCACAACAGTTTGTACGCAGCTTACGTTCCAGCCATTATGGTTATGTTAATCACGAGGAAATAAAAGTTTCTTATGAAAATTTGCAGCAATATGTAGAAACATTGGAACATTGGGTGCGTAGTGGAAAATTGATTGCAGAAAAAGAGTTCTATTCCAATATCCGTTTCCGTGGTGCGAAAAAACAGGTAAGAGAATTATTGGAAAAAGGTATCCGTTACCTTGAATTTCGTTTATTTGATCTTAATCCGTTCGCACAATATGGTATCGAGTTGGAAGATGCGGAATTTATTCACTATTTTGTGCTGTTGATGCTATGGCTGGAAAAAACGGCGGATCAAGGTGATGTTGAAAAAGGTCGGGAGATGCTGGCGGAAGTGGCATTGGAACATCCTTTATCAATTACCGCATATCAACAGGAAGGTTTGGCTTTATTTGATCAATTTGAGCAGATGTTGGCACAGTTAAATGCACCTGAATCAGTGAAACAGACCGTACAACAAAAACGTCAGCAACTGTTATCGCCGGAAATGACGCTTTGTGGGCGTTTAGTGCAAAGTATGCAACAGCCGACAGATTATCATCAGTTGGGATTGACCTTGGCAAAACAGAATAAAGCAGCGGCGACAGCGCGTTATTATGCATTAACTGCATTTGATAATATGGAACTTTCAACGCAGGCATTGATGTTTGATCTGATTCAACAAGGTATTAAAACCGAGATCTTAGATGAAAATGATCAATTCCTCTGTTTACAGGTGGGGGATCATATTGAATATGTTAAAAACGGTAATATGACCTCGAAAGATAGCTATATTTCACCGTTAATTATGGAAAATAAAGTGGTGACGAAAAAAGTGTTGGCGAAAGCCGGTTTTAATGTGCCACAAAGCCTTGAGTTTAGAAATGTTGAAGATGCGGTGCGTGCCTATCCGTTATTTGAACATCGTGCGGTGGTGATTAAACCAAAATCAACCAATTTCGGTTTGGGCATTACCATTTTTAAACAAGGCGTAGAAAATCGGGAAGATTTCCGCCAAGCGGTAGAAATCGCTTTCCGCGAAGATAAAGAGGTTATGATTGAAGATTATTTAGTCGGTACCGAATATCGTTTCTTTGTATTGGGCGATGACACTTTAGCGGTATTGCTGCGTGAGCCGGCAAATGTGATTGGTGATGGACAACATACCGTTGCCGAATTGGTTGCAGCAAAAAATGAGCACCCATTGCGCGGTGACGGCAGCCGTACGCCATTGAAGAAGATTGCATTAGGTGATATTGAAAAATTACAGTTAAAAGAGCAAGGATTAACGGTTGATTCAGTACCGGAAAAGGGAAGAAAAGTGCAATTACGGGCGAATTCCAATATCAGCACCGGTGGGGACTCAATCGATATGACCGATTTAATGCATCCAAGTTATAAAGCATTGGCGGTAGGCATTACCAAAGCAATGGGCGCAGCGATTTGCGGCGTGGATTTGATTGTGCCTGATTACACTAAACCGGCAGAGCCTAAATTAAGTTCTTGGGGCGTGATTGAAGCTAATTTTAACCCAATGATGATGATGCATATTTTCCCATATCAAGGAAAATCTCGGCGCGTCACTAAGAATGTGATCAAAATGTTGTTCCCTGAATTGTTCTAATATGAGAAATGCCTATTACTGTTGTAATAGGCATTTCAGACTGCTGACAAACCCATCTTTCCAAAATCATTTGATAAAAGTGGGTTTGTTTTTTTTACTTTGTCGCTTTTCTCTTGCTTTTCCTTTCAGATAACGGTGCCAGCGGTCATTTTCGCTGATTGTTTTACCCATGCCTCAAACAAGTAAAATTGACGCCATAAATAAGACAAAATAGCCCATACCACTAGGGCAATTTTCTTGATATTTTGTGCCATTGCCGCAAGGAAGCATTGCATTTGCACTTTGGATAATCCTCTATAACGAGCATAGCGATG
>NZ_KB903716.1 GCF_000379785.1 Gallibacterium anatis DSM 16844 = F 149
AATGCCAAGCAAATCTGCTGCTGATCGTGCTGTTACTTCTAATACAAAAAATTCAAGCAGTTTTCTTTGTATAGATTTCTTTAGTTTACAATTGGTTATCTTCATTTTTGTAGCTTAGCATAAGTGCTAATCTACTTCAGCCCCAATCCTTAATATAAAAATGTAGCTTAGATTTTATTTTGTTTTTGTTGTGAAGATCTATTGATAAATCTTTTGGCTTTCCTGACTATTCAGAGTACAATCCGCGCTTATTTTTAAATTGAATAATCAATCAAAACAGAAGAAAGAGAAGAACAATAAAATGTCATTTACGATTGGACAACGTTGGATTAGTGAAAGTGAAAATAACTTGGGATTGGGATTAGTGACTGCCGTTGATCAGAGAACGGTAACCTTTTTATTTCCGGCAGCGGATGAAACACGTGTCTATTCCCTAGCAGTGGCGCCGATGACACGTGTCTTGTTTCAGACTGGTGATGTGATTACCCATCACGAGGGCTGGCAAGCAGAAGTGTTGGATGTGATGGAAAATAACGGCATCGCGCTTTATTTAGCGAAAAGAATGGATACAGATGAAGAGGTTGTGGTTAAAGAACTTGAGTTAGCACACCAAATCACCTTCAGTAAACCACAGGATCGTCTATTTTCTGCCCAAATTGACAGAAATGATCGTTTTGCATTGCGCTATCACGCATTGCAGCATCAACAGCAACAGTTTCAATCATCATTGAGAGGATTACGCGGTACAAGAGCGAGTTTAATTCCTCATCAATTACATATTGCACACGAAGTCGGTTCGCGCTTATCGCCACGTGTATTATTGGCGGACGAGGTTGGTTTAGGGAAAACGGTTGAAGCGGGAATGATTCTACAGCAACAACTGTTTTCCGGTAGAGTTGAACGTGTATTGATTTTAGTGCCGGAAACCTTGCAGCATCAATGGTTAGTCGAAATGTTGCGTCGTTTTAATCTTAATTTTTCATTATTTGATGAAGAACGTTGTCAGGATTTTGATCGTAAAGAAGAGGACGGCAGAAGCATCAAGGTGAATCCATTTGATAGTGAAGCGTTGGTGATCTGTTCTTTAGATTGGTTAGTTACGCAAGAAAATCGAATGGCTGAAGTGTTGGCAAGCCATTGGGATATGTTGATTGTGGATGAAGCACACCATCTTGAATGGCACGCAATGGCGCCAAGCCGTGCATATCGTTTTGTTGAGGAGTTGACGCAGAAAATCGCTTCGGTTTTGTTACTTACGGCAACACCGGAACAGTTAGGGCAGGAAAGTCACTTCGCACGTTTGCGACTATTAGATCCTCATCGTTTTTACGATTACAACGCATTTGTTGCCGAGCAAAAACAGTACCGTCCGGTAGCAGCGGCAGTGAATGATCTGTTGTCAGATAAAAAATTAAGTGCCGAAGAGCAAAATGTGTTGGCTGAATTACTGCCGGAGCAGGATATTGAACCGTTATTGCGAATTATCAACGGCAGCAACAGTTCTGACGAGCAGATCCAAGAGGCGAAACAGGAGCTGATTACTAACTTAGTGGATCGCCACGGCACCAGTCGCTTATTGTTCCGTAATACACGTCAAGGCGTGAAAGGCTTTCCGAAACGTATTTTGCACCAAGTAAAACTGGAATTGCCGAAGCAGTATGCAAATGCGATCAAAGTTGTGAATTTACTTAATAAGACGGTGCAACAAAATTCATTATATCCGGAAGTGCTGTTTCATCAGCTTAACCCGGAAGCGGCGTGGTGGGATTTTGATCCGCGCATTGAATGGTTATTGACCTTTCTCAAAAATCATAGCCAAGAAAAGGTGTTGATTATTTGTCAACAAACCGAAACCGTATTGCAGTTAGAGAAGATTTTGCGCGAAAAAGAGGGCATTCGTTCTGCGGTATTCCACGAGAAAATGTCGATTGTTGAACGTGATCGGGCGGCGGCCTATTTTGCACAACAGGAAGACGGCGCAAAAGTACTGTTAAGTTCCAGTATTGGTGCGGAAGGGCGTAATTTCCAATTTGCTTGCCGATTGGTATTGTTTAATTTACCGGTCAATCCGGATGTATTGGAGCAGTCCATCGGACGTTTGGATCGTATCGGTCAAACCAGAGATGTTCAAATTTATGTGCCTTATTTTAATCAAACATCACAGATGATTTTGGTGGATTGGTATCAAAAAGGCTTGGGAGCCTTTGAACAGACTTGCCCGATGGGAGCAACCTTATTTGCTAAATATGGTAAACAGCTACAGGCATTTATTGATAACCCGAATGAAGATGAGGCAGGATTTGCGCTCTTTATTGAACAGGTGGCGAAAGAACGGATTCGCTTGCAGCAGGAGTTGGAACAAGGGCGAGATCGCCTGTTGGAACTCAATTCTAACGGTGGAGAGCAAGCACAACAGCTCGCTGCCGCGATTGAACAACAGGACGGACAACCGGATTTAATTAATTTCTGTTTGAGTCTGTTTGATGTAATCGGTTTAGATCAGGAAGATTTGGGCGAAGATTCGATAGTGATTCAGCCGACCGGACATATGTTAGTACCTGATTTTCCGGGATTAAAAGAGGAGGGAAGCACCGTTACTTTTAATCGGTCATTGGCATTGGCACGCGAAGATCTTGAGTTTTTAACGTGGGATCACCCGATGGTGCGAAACGGTATCGATCTGATCACTTCCGGCGATATTGGCAAAACGGCAGTAAGTTTATTGCCGCATAAAGGGTTACCGGCAGGTACGTTATTGTTGGAATTAATTTATGTGGTTGAAGTACAGGCACCGAAAGCCTTGCAATTAACTCGCTTCTTACCGCCGACACCGGTGCGCTTGTTATTGGATATTAAGGGCAATGATTTAGCCTCACAAGTCTCTTTCCGCGGTTTAGAAAAACAGCTTAAGCCGATCAATAAAAATATGGCAAATAAAGTCGTTAAAATGACGAAAGCGGATATTGATCGTCTGATTAAGCACTCTCAAACTTTGATAGCGCCTTATGCCGAACAAATTATTGCGGAAGCTACCGAAGTGGCGGATAAAACGTTATATAGTGAACTTCAGCGTCTTACCGCACTTCAGGCGGTGAATAAAAATATTCGTCAGGATGAAATTGAACAACAGGAACAATTAATTGCGCAATCACTGGCCCAACTGAAAAAAGCAAGTTGGCGTTTGGACAGTTTGCGTGTGATTGTCAGTAATAAAGAGTAATTATGGCATTAATAGCGTACAACCCGCCGCAAGGATTGAATATCTTATATCAGGATAACTATATTGCGGTGGTGAATAAACAGAGCGGTTTGTTGTCGGTTCCCGGCAATCAGCCGCAGTATCAGGATAGCGCCACCACACGCGTGGCGAATAAATTCGGCTTTACTGAGCCGGCGCATCGTTTAGATATGGCAACCAGCGGTATTTTACTGTTTGCGCTTTCCAAAGCTGCTGAAAAAGAGCTGAAGCGACAATTTCGCGAGCGAGAACCGAAGAAACATTATCAAGCGATTGTTTGGGGGCATTTGGAACAGGATAGCGGTATTGTCGATTTGCCGTTAATTTGTGATTGGGAGAATCGACCGCGACAACGTATAGATTTTTTAGTCGGCAAAAAAGCACAGACGCAGTATCAGGTTTTAGCGCGTTATCCGAATAACACCACGCGCGTGAAATTGACGCCGATCACCGGTCGTTCGCATCAGTTGCGTCTACATATGTTAGCTCTCGGGCATCCGATTCTGGGTGATAAGTTCTATTCTCCTCCGGCAGTGCGGGCAATGGCACCGAGATTATATTTACACGCAGAAAGTCTTACTATTACGCATCCGATCACTCAAGAGCGGATGACATTTACTTGTCCGCCGGATTTCTAACTTATTGTTGCGGATTGACGATTAAATCGGGTTTGATAATAAAAGAAAATTCGCTGCCTTTACCGACTTCGCTTTGGATTTCAAGATAGGATTGATGTTGTTCCAAAGCGTGTTTAACAATGGCTAATCCCAAGCCGCTGCCGCCGGTTTTATTATTGCGTGATTCATCCACACGATAGAAACGTTCGGTTAAATGGGCAAGATGGCGAGCTTCAATACCGATACCGTTATCGCTGACACAAAATCTTGCCCCTTGTTTACAACGTTGCCAACTGACGTGAATAATCGCCTCTTCGCCGGCGTGGCGAATAGCGTTATAGATCAGATTGGAAACTGCACTTTGTAATTGCTGTTCATCCCCAATAATTTTCAAATCCGGCTCGATTTCAAAAATAATTTGCTGTTTTGCTTGATGGATAACGGCAGTATTTTTTTGTAAAGAGAGAATTAATTGTGACATATCAACCACTTCGTGTTCGGCACTATTGATATTTTCAATTTTTGCCAATAAAGATAGCTGTTGCAGCAATGTCGCCATTCTCTCGCTTTGTTCTTTCATCGCCTGCAATGCTTTTTGTTGAAAAGGTGATTTTTCATCGATCTCGCCCTCAAACATTTCCAAATAACCCTGTAGCACCGTTAATGGTGTGCGCAGTTCGTGGTTCATATTCGCCAGAAAAGTTTGACGGGAGTTCATTAAGCGAATAAACGAGGTCGCATCGCGTGCGATAATTAAATAGGATTCGCTGTCGTAACTATTGATATTAAATTCGATATAGCGTTTATTGTGGGTCAATAAAACCAAAGGACGATTGCGTCTGTTAAAGGTTAAATGACGAAAATAGTGTTTAAATTCGGGGTAAAAAATCACCTTAAAAACGCTCTTTTGCATTTTTTTATCCCAAATAAATTCAAACATCTCCTGTGCTGCTTGGTTACACCAAGAAATATCGCCGTTGTGTTCACAAATTAATACTGCATCGGGCAAAAATTGGATATTGCGATTTAGCTTGGAAAGTAGCCGTAACGATTTAATTTTTTCGCGGCGAGTTCGCTCATTGTAGTAGGCAGCAGTTTGTGAAATATGCTCAAGCGCAGTAATTTTCTTTTTGCTTTTAGGGGGTTTATTCGGATTGATGATTTGCAACAAACTGAATTCATTATAGTGGTGCCAAATCAGTAAAATCACCAACACGGCAATTAACCAAAACGAGAAATCTTTACTGAAGAGACTCAATAATGAAGCAATGCCGACCGCCAGCAACACTTCGATGATCAGATGTTTTAACGACAGATTGAGCTTCATTGGTTAATCCTGAAAATGGTTAGAAAAACGGTAGCCAAAGCCGCGAACGGTTTGCACATAGCGATCAGCCTGAAAAGGCTCTAAACTGCGGCGTAATCGGCGAATATAGGAGTCAACGGTGCGATCTTCAACATAAATATCATCGCCCCAAATATGATTCAATAGCTGTTCACGGCTATAGACTTTTTCGGGATGCGTCATTAGAAACAGCAGTAATTTATATTCGGTTGCGCTTAATTCCACAAATTGATTTTCCACGCTAACACGTTGCGCCTGCTGATCGATTTGTAAATTTTCAAAACTGACAATTTGGCTCGGCGGATCATAACTGCGTCGCCATAACGCTTCGATTCTCGCTAATAAAATTTTCGGTGAAAACGGCTTGGTAATGTAATCATCGGCACCGGCGTTCAGACAGGTAATGCAATCCTCTTCCGCACTGCGTGCCGTGAGCATAATGATTGGAATTTTAGCGGTTTGTTCCTGTTTTTTTAGATATTCAATAAACATAATGCCGGAACGACCGGGCAACATCCAATCCAACAGAATAAGTTGCGGTTGTTCCTCAAGGCGATTTACCGCACTTTGATAATCCTCCGCTTCAATCACCTCATAATTTTGCTTCAGTAAGTAAAGTGCAACCATTTCACGGATCGCACGTTCATCTTCAACAATTAAAATTTTGCCCGCCATAAGCCCCCATTTTTATTTGAGTTGCTGCTTTAACCCATTCTACCCGTAATGTAATCTTCTGTCCGTTGGAATTTTGGTTTGTCAAAAATTTTACTGGTTTGATCGAATTCAATCAGCTCACCAAGATACATAAAAGCGGTGTAGTCGGAACAACGCGCCGCCTGTTGCATATTATGCGTGACGATGGCAACAGTGTAATCGTGTTTTAATTCGCTGATCAGCTCTTCGATTTTCATTGTTGAGATCGGATCGAGCGCAGAGCAAGGTTCATCCAATAACAACACTTCCGGTTTAACGGCAATACCGCGCGCAATACATAAGCGTTGTTGTTGCCCACCAGATAAGCTATCACCGCTTTGGTTCAGCTTATCTTTCACTTCGTTCCATAATGCGGCTTTGGTTAATGCCCATTCGACCCGATCATTCAACTCTGATTTAGGCAGTTTCTCAAATAAACGAATGCCGAAAGCGACATTATCATAAATTGACATTGGAAACGGTGTCGGCTTTTGGAAAACCATCCCGATTTTGGCGCGGATAATGGCAATATCAATATGTGTGGTCAATAAATTTTCATTATCTAAATTAATTTCACCGGTGGCGTGTTGGTTCGGATAAAGTTCATACATCCGGTTAAATGTACGCAACAGTGTCGATTTTCCGCAGCCGGATGGACCAATAAATGCAGTGACTTTATTTTTTGCGATTTTCATATTGATATTTTTTAAAGCGTGAAAATCACCATAATAAAAATTGAGATTATTAACGGTTAATTTCGCATCAATTTGGTTTGATAACATATCCATTTTATGGTCCTTATTTATGTTTGTTGGAACAAAGTCTGGTTAAAATATTTAAAGATAAAACAAAAATCGCAATTAATGCCGCACCTGCCCACGCCAGTTCATTCCAATCTTCAAACGGGCTGGCGGCATATTGATAAATCACCACCGGTAGATTTGCCATTGGCGCATTCATATCCAAAGAGGTGAATTGGTTTGAGAGCGCAGTAAACAGCAATGGTGCGGTTTCGCCGGAAATGCGGGCAACGGAAAGCAGAATGCCGGTTAAAATGCCGGAGCGAGCGGCACGATAGCAAACCATCGTAATGACTCGCCATTGCGGGCAACCGAGTGCAGCGGCGGCTTCGCGTAAATTATTCGGCACGAGATTCAACATACTGTCGGTGGTTCTGACCACAACCGGAATTACCAACATTGCCAAAGCCAACGAACCTGCCCAGCCGGAGAAGTGTTTTACTTGCGAAACATAGATTGCGTAAATAAACAGTCCGATAATAATGGAGGGTGCGGAAAGTAAAATATCGTTCAGAAAACGGGTAATTTTCGATAATTTGCTATAGCGGCCGTATTCGCTTAAATAGGTGCCTGCCAAAACGCCAATCGGTGTGGCGATAAAGGTGGCAATTAATACCATCATAATCGAACCGATAATGGCATTAATCAAACCGCCGCTTTCGTTGGGTGCAGGTGTTGCTTTTAAGAACAGTTCAAACGAGAGTGCCGGGATGCCTTTGATGATTAATGTGTATAAAATCCAAATCAACCAAAAAAGCCCGAACAGCACTGCCAGATAGGCAAGGCTTAACATAAGAAGATTTCTGCTTTTACGCCAATAAAAGCGTTGATTTTGATATTTATGCATTATTTTCTTCCTTCTAGTCGACTCATTCGCATCACTAATAAACGTGCGATCGCCAATACTAAAGTGGTAATCAAGAATAGAATTAACCCTAATTCCATCAATGCAGATTTTTGTAAACCGCCGGCTTCATTAAATTCATTGGCAATCGCAGAAGCGATAGAGGTGGACGGTGCAAAAATAGAATCCGGCAGTTGGAAGGCATTCCCGATAACGAAAGTGACCGCCATTGTTTCGCCCAATGCACGCCCCAATCCAAGCATAATGCTGCCGACAACACCGGCTTTGGTATACGGCAGCACGACTTTCCAAATCACTTCCCACGTGGTTGAACCCAAACCGTAAGCGGATTCTTTCAACATTGGCGGTACAACACTAAAAACATCACGCATTGTTGAGGCGATAAAAGGAATAATCATAATGCCCAACACTAATCCGGCGGTGAATAGTCCGATACCGAAAGGTGCACCGGAAAAGAGAATGCCGATTAACGGTAAATTACCAAAAGTATCAATGATATAAGGCTGAATGTATTCTTGAAAAAGCGGTACGAAAACGAATAGCCCCCACATCCCGTAAATAATGGAAGGAATCGCTGCCAACATCTCTACTGCGGTGCCAATCGGGCGTTTTAACCATTGTGGAGATAATTCAGTGAGAAAAGTGGCAATGCCGAAAGAGATTGGTACGGCAATAATTAAGGCGATGGCGGCGGAAATTAATGTGCCGATGATCGGTACCAAAGCCCCATAATTTTCTTGCACCGGATCCCAGTCGTTGCTCCATAAAAAAGCGATATGAAATTTAGAAATCGAATCCCAACTACCAATCACTAAAGACAATAAAATGGCGGAGAGCACAATAAAAACAAAGACAGCAAAAAAACGGGTGGTGTTCTTAAAAACATTCTCCAACCAAGCGTGATTTAAACATTTATTATCGATTTTATGCATTTTTTCTACCTTGTAAGGTAAGGGTTATGTGATAGCATAACCCTTTGATATTTCAATAGAATATTAATAGATAGTTTTTCCTTGCGCATCTTTCACTTCACTGTGCCAACGAGCTTTAATTTTTTCGACAACAGTGTCCGGTAATGGCACATAATCCAGTTCTAAAGCAGCGTCTTTACCGTTTTTAAATGCCCATTCAAAGAAACTGAAGACATTTTTGGTGTTTTCGGCATTGTCGGCATTTTTGTGGATTAAGATGAAACTTGCCGCAGTGATTGGCCAAGATTGATCGCCCGGTTCATTTGTCAAAACTACGCCCATTCCGGCAGCTTTCTCCCAGTCGGCATTGGCTGCCGCCGCCATAAAGCTGTCACGAGAAGGTTGCACAAATTTGCCGGCAGCATTTTGTAAAGTGACCCAAGTTAATTGATTTTGTTTGGCATAAGCATATTCCACATAACCGATAGAATATTTAAGCTGTTTAACGTAAGCGGCAACGCCTTCATTACCTTTTCCGCCTTGTCCGACAGGCCATTTAACGGATTTTCCTTCACCCACTTTTTCTTTCCATTCAGCAGAAACTTTGGATAAATAGTTCGTCCAGCCGAAGGTTGTGCCGGAACCGTCTGAACGGCGTACTACCAGAATATTTTTATCCGGCAAGGCAATGCCGTCATTCAGAGCGGCAATCGCCGGATCGTTCCATTTTTTGATTTTGCCGAGGAAGATGTCAGCAATTACCTCACCTGAAAGTTTTAATGCGCCGGCTTTGATTTCCGGAATATTGACAACAGGAACGGTGCCGCCAATGATGGCAGGGAATTGTAATAATTGGTGTTCTGCAAGTGCGTTTGCTTTCATTGGATCGTCTGAAGCACCGAAATCAATGGTCTTAGCGATAATCTGTTGCTGACCGCCACCGGAACCGATGGACTGATAATTGACTTTATTGCCGGTTTGTTGTTGGTAAAGTCCTGCCCATTTGGCATAAATCGGATAAGGGAATGACGCGCCTGCGCCGGTAATTTCGTGGGCATTTGCTTGAGCGATAAAAGGTAATGAAATAGCAACGAGAGCAAGTTTTCTAAGGACTTTCGGTAACATAGGTTTCTCCTAACAGAATGAATTAACATTTGACGTTAGGAAGTTTAGCGATGAAATGTGACAGTTTGATGACAGCGGAAGAAATACAAAAAATAACCCCATATTCCGAGTGAAATATGGGGTATTTTTATAGAGGGAATTTAGAATGTTACTGCATTTCTTAGTTTTTTCAACGCATTGCTTTCCAACTGTCTGATACGTTCGGCGGAAACACCGTAATGATCAGCCAATTCTTGCAATGTGGCTTTATTATCATCCAACCAACGAGTTTGGATAATATGACGACTTCTTTCGTCCAACTGTTCCAATGCTTCGCTAAGTTGATCGGTCGCCTGATTTTCAAAATTTTCTTCTTCCAATTCAGCAGCGAAGTTGGAACTTTTATCTTCCAAATAAAGTGCCGGAGAATAGGTTTCTTCGCTATCATCAGTCGGCAAATCGAACGCCATATCAATGCCGCTCATACGAGATTCCATCTCTTGCACATCTTCTGCGGAAACGCCGAGTTCGTTGGCAACCATATCCACTTCATTAGCGTTGAACCAACCTAAACGTTGTTTTGTTTTACGCAAATTAAAGAATAATTTACGTTGTGCTTTAGTGGTGGCAACTTTAACAATACGCCAGTTACGCAACACATATTCGTGAATTTCCGCTTTAATCCAATGCACTGCGAAAGAAACCAAACGTACACCCACTTCCGGATTGAAACGTTTAACCGCTTTCATCAAGCCGACATTTCCTTCCTGAATTAAATCGGCTTGCGGCAAACCATAACCGGAATAACCACGTGCAATATGAATTACAAAACGCAAATGGGATAAAATCAATTTTTTGGCGGCATCAACGTCTTGATGATAATACAAACGTTCTGCCAGCTCCTTTTCCTCTTCTGCGGTAAGCATCGGATATTCATTAGCTGCTCGAATGTAGCCTTCTAAACTACCTTGAGGAACAAGCATCATGTTTTGCATTTCTTTTGTCATTAACTACCTTCTTAAATTAAAAATTTCGTCCGTTATAACACAGTTAATGCTTAATGTAAAAACTGTCTTAACGAACGTTTTATTTGACCCATTATAATGCAAAAAGTTTCATATGGATCACAATTTTTCTAAATTTGCCAAGTGGGCAATCAGCCATTTTATGCCTTGATTTTGGAAAGCGATCTGCAACCGACAGTTCTTATCGCTACCCTCCACATTGATAATCGAACCGTAACCGAATTTATGGTGTTTAACCCGTTGTCCCGGTTTCCACTCCGGATTTGCCAACACCGATTTTGTCGTCCCGACCGCTTCACGGTTGATAGCTCGCGTTACGGTGCCGCGTAAGCGAATTTCCTGAATATTTTCTTCCGGTAACTCATTGATAAAACGTGAAACAATACGCTTTTCTTCTTGAGAATAAACACGGCGTTGTTCGGCATAGCAAAGTGTTAATTTCTTTCTTGCCCGAGTAATGCCGACATAAGCCAAACGGCGTTCTTCTTCGATTCTTCCCTCTTCGCCTGAAGCACCGCTTGGGAATAAGCCCTCTTCCATCCCAACAATAAAAACACGATCAAACTCCAAACCTTTTGAAGAGTGCAATGTCATTAAATCGACACATTGTTGATGTGGCGAGGCTTGCCCTTCACCGGCTTCCAACGAAGCGTGAGTTAGGAAAGCAATCAAATCGCTCATCTCTTCCGCTTCATCCGGTTTTTGGAAATCTCGTGCGGCAAAAACCAGCTCATCCAAGTTTTCCAAACGCACCTCACCTTTTTCGCCTTTCTCTTTTTGGTACATCTCTTTCAGACCGGAGTGTTCAATCACAAACTCGGTCTGTTCCGCTAACGGCAGCTCAAAGGTGTCATTATCTAAGGCGTTGATCAACTCGATAAAACGTAACAAAGCAGAAGCGGCACGACCTTGCACCAATTTCTCTTCTAACGCTAAATGTGTTGCCTGCCAAAGTGTTAATGTGCGCTTGCGAGCAATATCACGCAAAATCTCAAGCGTGCGATCGCCGATACCGCGCGTTGGCGTATTGACCACACGTTCAAAAGCGACATCATCCTGACGATTTGCTAACAGGCGTAAATAACCGAGAGCATCCTTAATTTCCTGCCGTTCAAAAAAGCGCAAACCACCATAAATACGATAAGGCAGACCGGATTGCAAAAATGCCTCTTCCAAAATACGTGATTGACGGTTACTGCGATACAACACCGCACATTGATCATAATTACCGCCTTCATCCACCCACTGTTTAATCTGTGAAGTCACGAAACGCGCTTCATCGTGTTCATTAAATGCTCGATAGATGCCGACCGGATCGCCTTTATTACCTTCCGTCCAAAGATTTTTACCCAATCTGCCTTCATTGTTGGCAATTAAAATATTGGCAGCTTGTAAAATATTTTCAGTGGAGCGGTAATTTTGTTCCAAACGAATGGTTTCGGCGTGATAATCGGTTAAAAAACGGTAGATATTATCAATTTTTGCGCCTCGCCAACCATAAATCGATTGGTCGTCATCACCGACAATCATCACATTGGCACTATTGCCAGCCAATAATTTAACCCATTCATACTGAATATTATTGGTGTCCTGAAACTCATCCACCAAAATATGCTGAAAACGTTGTTGATAACGTTGCAGAATCAGCGGTTTTTTCTGCCAAAGTTCATAAGTTCTTAATAATAATTCGGCAAAATCGACCAAACCGGCGCGATCACAGGCATCCTGATAAATTTTGTAAATTTCAACCCAGCTTCGATCTTCCTTACTACGCATTTCGATTTGATCGGCTCTTAAACCAAGATCTTTCTTATTGTTGATATACCAACAGATTTGCTTTGGCGGATACAAACCCTCATCCAAGTTGTAGGATTTCACCAACCGTTTCACCAAACGTAATTGATCTTCTGAATCTAAAATTTGAAAATCCGCCGGTAAACCGGCATCCGGCGCGTGGCGGCGCAAAAGCCGATGCGCCAGACTGTGGAAAGTTCCGACCCACATTCCGAAAGGCGGTGTGATTTGATCCTGTAATAAATCCTCAATACGATGGCGCATTTCCGCCGCCGCTTTATTGGTAAAAGTTACCGCAAGAATGCCGTTGGGGCTGACATTCTCAACGCCGATTAACCAAGCAATGCGGTAAGTTAAAACCCGAGTTTTACCACTGCCGGCACCCGCCAAAACTAAATAATTGCCCAAAGGTGCAGCCACCGCTTCACGTTGCCGTTCATTTAAACCATCTAATAATTCTGAAAAGTCCATAGGGGATCCTGTAACTCAATACTTTACAAATAAAAGCGATAAAATTTTTATCTGTGTAAGGTGGACAAATAATACGAAGAATTATAACAAAAAACTGCATAGTACAATTTTACTATGCAGTTTGTGTATCAATTTTCACCCCATTTGTTGCCAAATAGCTGGGATGGCGAGCAGGATTAATAACACAAGAATGAATTTCTCGAATGTGCGGAGTTGCCATTTGCCATAGAACTGTCGTTGTGAATAGAGGAATAACAGCACGCCGGGCAAGTAGAGCAGAACGGAAAGCAACAAATAATCAATGCCTGCCGCATAGACAATCCAAACTGCATAAAGTGTCGCAAAGCCACCGATAAGTTTATATTTCCAACTTAACTGATGTTGAATGGCATATTTTAGTAAAAAGCCGCCGACCAACAAGTAAGGAACGAGGATCATTGAGGTGGAAATCAACAACAACGTTTCATAACTATTGCCGGTTTTCCAGACTAAAAACAGACATAGCTGCACGGTCAAAGTGGTAAAAAGCAGAGAAAAATGCGGCACATTATGCCGATTTAAGCGTGTGAACGGCAGTGGAAATACACCGTTTTTCGCGCCTAAATAGGGAATTTCTGTAGCATATAATGTCCAACTCAAATAAGAAGAGAGTACAGAAACGATAAGGCAGACGGTAATCAACCATTTTCCCCAATCACCGACCATAAAGGTGAGGATGCCTGCCATTGATGGATTTGCCATTTCAGCGATTTGTGCGCGCGGCAGAATGCCTTGCGATAACAGCGTAATAGCAACGTAAATCAGCAGCGTGATGATCACGCCGCCTACGGTCGCGCGCCCAATATCGGCGCGATGTTTGGCGTGTTTGGACAACACCGCCGCCCCCTCAATTCCGGTGAAGACCCAAAGTGTGATCAACATTGTGTTTTTTACTTGGTCGATTAGCGTTGATTGTTGATCGTTTTCGATAATGCCGTTTCCTTGCCAATCCGACAAAAATTGGTTGCTGTCAAAAAAATAGACGGCTAAACCGATAAATAACAGCAAAGGAAAGACTTTAACGATGGTTGCAACCAGATTAACGCCGGCGGCTTCCTTGATGCCTTTTGCGACCAAGCAATAGACCAGCCAAGCGATAACGGATGCGCCGATAAATGCGGTCGCAGTATTTCCTTTACCGAACACAATATTGTTTGCTTGGTCAGTGAATGTCCCGACTGCTTCAAAAGCGACAACCAAGTAACCGACAATACCGATGGTGGTGCAAAGCCAATAGCCCCACGCCGAAAGAAACCCCATCAAGTCACCGAAACCGGCTCTGGCGTAAGCATAAACGCCGCCGTCAAGTTCAGGCAGCAGACGAGATAGACAGGCAAATGATAAGCCCAAAAAGATAATGCCGATACCGGTGATTAACCAGCCGATCAACAATGCTTGCGAACCGGCAACTGCCGCCATATTTTGCGGCAAGCTGAAAATGCCGGAACCAATCATTGAGCTGATGACTAATGCGGTGAGTGCGGATAGTCCGATTTTTGTGACTGACATAATGCTCCTTAACGTAAATTTTGCGCTAATAAGGCAATATGTTCAGGTCCGATACCGCAGCAGCCGCCAATGGTGTCCGCGCCGATTTCACGCCATTTTTTCGCCCAATGGAGATAATTTTCCGGCGTGCTGTCTTTACGAATTTCATCAATCGCTTCGTTGGCTGCCTGCATCTCTTGCGGTTGCGGCTCAAATGCATTGGCATAAACGCCCAAGCGAACTGTTTTTCCGGATTGATCAATCAAGGTTCTTGCCTGTTTTAATGCCGCTGCCATCACCTCAATTTGGCTGCAATTAAAAGAGATCATTTGCACGTCTAATGACAGCATTTGTTTAACTGCATCCACCACGAGTTCGCCGGAACGTAATTTAGGTTCGGTTTGGTGTGCGCTGTCTTCTAATGTAAAGGAGCACCAAAAAGGGCGAGGATCTTGCGTTAATAGTTGTCGCCACGTTTTCACTTCAATAATGCTGCTTTGTGTTTCCGCCAACCAAATATCAACATAAGGTGCCAATCCTCTAATTAACGGGGCAGCCAACTCCGGTGCTTTCTCCGCATCAAACAGATCCGGACGATAAGAGCCGAAAAGTGGTGGTAGTGAACCGGCAACCAACACTTTTTTACCGCTTTGTTGCACCGCTTCACGTGCTAGCTTTCCGGCAAGTGCCGCTAACTGTTCGCCACGCTGATAAAAACGTTCGCCGATATGAAACGGCACAACAGCATAGCTATCTGCCGTAATCACATCTGCGCCGGCATTGATGTAATCCAAATGCACATCTCGCACAATATCCGGTGCTTCCATTAATGCGAGTGCCGACCATTCAGGTTGTCGAAAAGGGGCATTGCGACGATGAAGTTCACGTCCCATACCGCCATCAAGAATCATAACAGGTTGCATAATTGCTCCAAAAGGTAGGTAAAAACGCTAACTTAACATAAGTGGAATTGATTACAAATAATTTAATTTAAGCAGTTATAACAAACAGTTATGTCGTAGTTTAGGCAGAATTCAAATAATAAAACAGATTGCCTATATGTAGGTAGTAGATTTCTTTTACGTTTATTTGTAATGTAAAAGCTACACTTCAAAAATTACAATTTAGTTTTAATAAAATCTGATCCAAATCATTTTTTCTGACAATCTTGCTCGGAATCTTTTATAAAAATGAAGTAATAACGTCTAAAAAGAGTATCTTTGCGCTAAAGAGATAATTTTTCTAATAAAGTTTAATATTGAAATTGACTTTACATTTACTTTTGCTAATATGCAACGATTGCTCTTTGTTGTTACTTTTATGAGGAAAGGCTGTTAATACCTTGTTGAAATAAAAGTGAGCTTAGGTTAATTCGATTCAATTCAACAATGACACATTGGGAGAAATTATGGGTCTTATCCTAGTTGAGAAAAAATCAGGCAAACGCATTGATTTATCAAAAGTATTAAAAAATGGTAAATATACCGAATTGGCAGTGCCGGGCGAAGAGTACTATCTGATTGATAGCGCGACCGGCAAAACACCGGAAGATATTAAAGTTACTCGTTCCGGCAATGATCTTATTTTAAAAAGCGAAAAAGAGAATGTAGAAGTTATTATTGATGATTTCTGGGGCAAATGCGATGACGAGCAGCAATGTTTTGCCATTTTTGATGTCGGTGCGGATGCCGGTCAGGTGATCGTCACTCAAGTAGGTAAGGAATTTTCTTCTTTCCCAGAAATTGAAGCCGGAATGAGCGGTACTTTAGCCGAAGGTGATAGCTTCAGCCCGTGGCTTTACGGTCTTGCTGGATTAACTGTTCTCGGCTTGGGTGCAGCGGCTGCAGGTGGCTCGGGGGGGGTAGTTCAGCACATTCCGCTCCGTCAGATACCACACCGCCGGATCAACCAACCGATGTAGTCATTTCCAATAACGGCAACCAAATTACAGGTAAAGCCGAACCCGGTAGTAAAATTACTATTAAAGATGATCAAGGTAATGTGATTGCTAATGGAAAAGCAGATGAGCAAGGCAATTTTTTAATTGATCTTAACCCACCAAAAAATAACGGCGAAAAAGTAGAAGTTACTGCAACAGATAATGCCGGTAATACGTCAACCCCAACAGATGTAATCGCACCTGATAGCACTCCACCAAATAAACCAGACAATCTTGATGTTTCTGATGATGGTACCCACGTTACGGGTACCGCAGAGCCAGGTAGCACCGTAACGGTAAAAG
>NZ_KB903717.1 GCF_000379785.1 Gallibacterium anatis DSM 16844 = F 149
AATGCCAAGCAAATCTGCTGCTGATCGTGCTGTTACTTCTAATACAAAAAATTCAAGCAGTTTTCTTTGTATAGATTTCTTTAGTTTACAATTGGTTATCTTCATTTTTGTAGCTTAGCATAAGTGCTAATCTACTTCAGCCCCAATAATTTAATAAACTAAAAAGGAGATAGTTATGAGTAATTTAGGCACATTAAATGAATTACCAATCGAATATCGTGAAAACCTCACCAACCTAAATTTATTGCCACTATGGCCAAGTATGCGTGCATTTTTACCTCATGGAAAACCGCACAATCATACTCAGCCTATGTCTTGGTCATATAAATCTATACGCCCACTATTGCTACAAGCAGGTGAACTTACTCCTATAGAGAAAGCAGAACGTAGAGTATTAATTTTGGCCAATCCAGGGTTCGGTTTAGAAAATGCTCAAGCCACCCCAAGTATTTATCTTGGGTTACAACTCATATTACCAGGAGAAACTGCACCAAATCATCTCCACACACCAAATGCTGTTCGCATTATTGTTGAGGGAGAAGGCGCTTATACGAGTATAAATGGAGAACCTTGCCGGATGGAAAGAGGTGATTTAATTCTTACACCATCCGGTACTTGGCACGAACATCATCATAACGGCAATGGCCCGATTGTTTGGCTTGATGTTCTGGATTTACCGTTAATTTATAAATTAGATAGTTCATGGTGTGTTGAAGGAACACCGCAGACACAGATTCTTCCTAGAGATAAATCCTTCGCAGAATATAGTGCTTGCGGTATTGTTCCAAATACAGGATTTATCCGCAGTAAAGAAAATGCACCGATGTTACGTTACCCTTGGAATAAAACTAAAGAATGTTTAGTTCAAATGAAACAGCATAGTGATGCTCCTTTGCTACAAGTAAGTTACGTAAATCCTGAAAATGGACAAAGTCTATTTCCATCTATTGGTTTTGGAGCATTACTACTCAAAGCTGGGCAATCTGTCACATTACCTAAACGAACTACACCTGCAATTTTTCACGTAATTGAAGGAGAAGGATCATTCCAAGTAGATGGAGGAAACAATATTAATTGGCAAGAAAAAGATACATTCTGCGTTCCTGGATATGCTGAGGTTCAATTAACCAACACCAGTTCAAATGATGCATTCTTTATCACAGCCGATGAAAGTCCTTTACATAACTATCTTCGTATTTTCTAATTCAAAGGAGAAATCACTATGTTAAATACAGTATTCCCACTAAAAGCACCTATTTTGGCTGATATAAAAGGAACAGATCAAAAATTTCCAATCAATAGAATTTTTTGCGTTGGACGTAATTATCTTGCTCATGCATCGGAAATGGGTGTTGTTGTTGATAAGAATACCCAAGAACCATTTTATTTCTTAAAGGACGCTTCAACCTATATTCCAAGCGGCTCTACCATAAATTATCCACCTAAAACAAATAATTACCATCACGAAATGGAATTTGTCGTTGCTATCGGGAAAGAGGGTTTCAATGTACCAGCGTCGGAGGCTGATAATATCATTTTTGGTTATGCTTGCGGATTAGATATGACAAGACGAGATCTACAGCTAAAAGCGAGAGAAAGTGGTAGACCTTGGGATCTTGGTAAAAATTTTGAACAATCTGCCGTGTTATCGGAAATTACCCCCGTTTCTCAATCAGGTATTATCACTGATGGCGTGTTGGAACTTAAAGTAAATAATCACATTGTACAAAAATCCTCTTTATCTCTACTTATATGGAATGTTAGAGAAATTATTGCTCATTTATCTCAATTTTATCATTTACAGCCTGGAGATCTTATTTACACAGGAACACCAGAAGGAGTAGGTCCTGTTCATAGTGGGGATAAATTAGAGGGGTATATTGAGAATTTAGGTAGTATCCAATTAAATATTGCATAATTTATTTTTAATTAAAAACGATCCCACTTTAATTAAATTTCCAAAAAATAAAGTGGGATTTTAATATCATCTTCAATCCCTATTTTTAATAGGAAGGAGGAATATATGTCAATTAAACGCATATTATTAACTACATTCTCGCTCTTTTTTATAATGTCCTTCAGTTATGCTGAAACATTAAAATTAGGTCATGTAACACCACCTAGTCATATTTGGCATAAAACTGCTGTACGATTTGCCCAAAACTTACAGAAAATTAGTAATAATAAATTTAATATAAAAATTTATCCTTTATCTAAACTTGGTGGCGATGAACAAATGGTGGATTTGTTACAATCCGGAGCCATTCAATTTGCTGTACTTACCGGAGCGAGTCTGTCAAATCGTTCTCCATCTATGAACTCATGGTTCCTACCATATGTTTTTTCAAATATGGAAGAATCCATTGAAGCAACAAAAACACCCGAAGCGCAAGCATTACTAAAAGATTTAGAAAAACAAAAGCTTGTTGGCTTAGGATATTCTATGGTTGGTATGCGTATTTTAATTTCAACAATGCCAATTAATAATTTAGCCGTATTACATAATCAGAAAATTCGTTCTTATCCTAATCCATTATTTAATTCGTGGTGGAATGAATTAGACGCTGCCCCGACTGCATTAAGTGTCAGCGATATGCTTCCTGCTTTAACGACAAACCTTATTAGCGGTGTAGATGCTGATTTAGATATCGTAGTAGGAATGAAAATGTATCAACAGGCACCTTATATTACATTATTCAATCATATGACATTTCCAGGCGTTATTGTCGCATCAAAGCCTTGGTGGGATAAATTAAACCAGGAAGAACAGAGACAAATTAAGGAGGCATTTAAAGAAGCAGAAGCTTGGGGATTTAATCAGCAAACACAGCAAGAAAAAAATAATATTGAAATATTAAAAAAAGCTGGAGTATCTATTTCAACACCTAATTATGGGCCATTAAATATCATTGGTAAAAAAGTAGCTGAAAAATATGCCTCAACAGATCCATTAATGAAGAAATTTTATGACCGCTTTAAAAAAGCCGAATAATATTTAGGAGGAACATATGTTAAAAATATTAATTTTTTTAGATAATTTTATAGCAAAATTAGAACGAAAAATAATAATATTATTAATATTAGCTATGATATTTATTTTATTTGCTCAGGTTATTTTACGTTATTTCTTTTCCAATCCTATATTCTGGGCAGAGGATGTCGCTGTACAGTTACTGGCTGCAATTACTTGTATTGGAGTAAGTTACCTTATTTATAAAAATGAAATGGTAAAAGTAGATTTTTTACTTTTATTATTACCTCAATCTATGCTGTCTTTTACTCAAAAAGCCATTTATCTAATTGGTTTTATTACTCTAAGTATTATTTGTTGGTATGCCGATGATTGGATAATCAGACCTGAAAACCAAGTTGCTATATCACCCACAACAGGTTTTTTAAAATGGTATAACTATTTATTTATGATTACTTGTTTTCATCTTATGACCTTACATTTATTTGTCAAAATGTTATCTACTATAGAATCCGCAAACCAAATAGAGGAGGATTAATTATATGCTAACACTTATCGCATTTCTTGTTGCACTATTCATTGGCGTACCAATTTTTATCTCATTACTTTTGGCTGCTATTGTCTTTATGGTTGAAACAGATAATCAGCTGTTATTAACTTCAATAACTATTCAAATGGATGGAGTACTTAGTCAAAGTGGCTTACTTGCTATTCCATTATTTATGTTAGTCGGAGAATTAATGAATAAAGGAGGATTAACTCAGAAGCTTATTGCTTGTGCTGATCTATTTGTTGGAGGATTCCGAGGAGGACTAGCTTACGTAAACCTACTAACAAATGCAATGGCCGCTTCTATTTTAGGAAGTGCAACAGCACAAATATCTATTATGAGTAAATTAATGATCCCTACTATGGTTGAAAAAGGGTACGATAAAAATTTTGCAGCCGCAGTCACTGTAGCCGGAGGTTTATTAAGCCCTATTATTCCGCCATCTATGTTAATGATTATTTATGGCGTTATTGCCTATCAACCCGTTGCCGCCTTATTTTTAGCTGGAACATTACCAGGTATTTTAATTATTTTATCTTTTGCTTTGGTTATCACCATTATTGGTTGGACTACAGGATTACCTAAAGATGGTGGTTATTCTACTCATAAAAATCCTAAAGCAGATTTTATTGCTGGATTATTACCAAGTTGTATTCCTCTCTCCATTATTATTCTTATTTTATCTGGTGTAATGACCCCAACAGAAGCTGGTGCTGTTGCATCTATTCTTTCATTTATTATTGGTGCATTCATTTACCATAAATTAAAGATTTCAGATCTTCCCGGAATTTTGATCAGAGTTGCAAAAAGTACCGCTATTATTACAGGGTTAATTGCTGTTGCATCTGTATTCGGTTGGTCATTAACTTTCGAAGGAATTCCCGATCAGATTGTTACTTTTATGACATCATTAACTGATTCTAAAATTGTTTTTCTAATGCTTGTCTATTTATTAGTTATTATTTTAGGAATGTTTCTTGAAAGTATCAGCGTTATGATTGTCATTGTTCCATTATTATTACCAGTATTAAAAACTTTCGGTATTGATCCTATTCATTTTGGTGTGATGATTAGCCTTGCAACACTCATTGGTTTAGTCACTCCGCCTGTAGGACCTGGATTATTTATTACTATGGCTATTGCTAAATTACAAATAATCCCTTTATTCAGAGCAATTATTCCTTTCTTATTAGCAATGCTGATAAATATGTTAATTATTGCATTTATTCCTGAATTATCCCTTTGGTTACCTAACCTATTTTTAAAATAATACTTTCTATTAAGGAGAACTTCTATGAACAAACAAACTATTTTAATTATTGGTGGCGGTATCGGTGGTTTTGCAGCTGCGTTAGCATTAAGTAAACAAGGATTTCAGATCAAAGTCCTAGAACAAGCATCTACCATTGGAGAAATTGGCGCTGGTATTCAACTTGGGCCGAATGCTTTCCACGCTTTTGATGCACTTGGCATAGGGGATGCTGCTAGAAAACTTGCAGTTTATACAGATTATATGGTAATGCACGATGCTGTCGATGAATATGAAATTGGACGTATTCCAACCGATAAAAATTTCCTTAAATATTTCGGAAATCCTTATGCTGTTATTCATCGTGCCGATATACATAATTGCTTAGTAGAAGGGGCTAAAAAAGGCGGTAATATACAAATTATTACAGATTGTCATATCGAAAAAATAGAACAAACTGAAAATAATGTGCAGGTTTATGATCAAAAAGGAAATAAATACGAAGGTATAGCAGCTATAGGGGCAGATGGTGTTAAATCTGTTGTTCGAAATCAATATGTCGGTGATCCTGCTTTAGTCACTGGTCACGTTGTATATCGAGCAGTTGTGCCAAAAGATGAATTTCCAGAAAATTTACGCTGGAATGCAGCCAGTCTTTGGGCAGGACCAAATTGTCATTTAGTTCACTATCCATTACGTGGAGGTGAACAATACAATGTTGTCGTAACATTTCATAGTCGTGAACAAGAACAATGGGGAGTAACAGACGGTAGTAAAGAAGAAGTATTAAGCTACTTCCAAGGTATCTGTCCGAAAGCCAGACAACTTATAGAACTGCCAAAGTCTTGGCGACGTTGGGCTACAGCGGATAGAGAACCGATAAGCCAATGGACTTTTGGGAAAGTGACCTTGCTAGGGGATGCTGCCCATCCTACAACCCAATATATGGCTCAAGGAGCCTGTATGGCGATGGAGGATGCAGTGACATTGGGAGAAGCATTAAAACTTCATCAAAATAATATTGAATTGGCATTTGATACTTACCAAAAAGCACGAGTCACCCGTACAGCTAGAATAGTTCTTTCTTCTAGAGAAATGGGAAAACTTTATCACGCTTATGGGATTAGAAGAATGATACGCAACGATTTATGGCGTGGCAGATCTGCTGAACAATTTTATAAAGCAGTGGAATGGCTTTATGGATGGAATAAAGATAATTGTTTAGAAGCTGCAAAATACTACTCACGATAATCGGGCACATAGGACAAAATTATCGATAAAAATTGGCTTAACGCCTTATAGTACAAAGCTTTAAGCCACTTTTTAGCAAAAGCTTTGTCATCTATTCTCTTTCACACATAAAAAACATAACCATAATTACAAAAACCACACGCAAAAAAACTCAAAAAAGAAAATTAATTACTGCCGGTGATGCAAAAAATCTTGGCTTTGTGCTTTCAACTCAAGATCAAAAAGGCAATACAACTTTCGCCAATGCAGTGAAAAGTACGGATCAAGTAAACTTTAAAGCGCAAGCCGGTACAGGCATCATCGTAAAAGGTGAAATAGAAAACGGTGTAAACCAAATTACTCTTGGCAATGACTATGTAAAAGTAAATGCAGAGAACGGCACAGCTGAAGCTCAAGCTAAAGGCAAAGAAAGCGTTGCAATAGGTGACAATACCAAAGCTCAAGCAGAAGATGCGATTGCTTTAGGACATAACGCAGAAGTTGCTGAAGAGGCGCCAAAAGGCTCTGTTGCGCTTGGTAAAAATGCGAAAGCCGGTGTAGTGCATAAAGGCAAACACTAAGAAAGTTCACAAAAAAGCGGAATTCTTTAAAAATTCCGCTTTTTGTTATTTAACTGATACGTTTATTTCTTTTGCGCTTGGACTGCAGCAACTGCCACCATATTAATAATACGGCGAACTGAAGAAACCGGAGTAAGAATATGCGCGGATTTCTTCAAGCCCATCAACATTGGACCAACTGTAATTGCTGTTGTGGTAGCGCGTAGCAAATTATAACTGATACGTGCTGATTCCATACTTGGCATAATTAACAAGTTGGCAGCACCTTTTAACGGACTATCCGGCATAATATCTTTGCGAAGTTGCTCTGATAAGGCAATATCACCGTGCATTTCGCCATCAATAATAATATCCGGACGGCGTTGTTGAACCAATTCAAGCACTTTACGCATTTTAACGGCATTCGGGCTGCTGGATGAACCGTAATTTGAATTAGATAATAAAGCCACTTGCGGTTCAATCCCGAAAGATTTCACCTCTTCCGCTGCCATAATTGTGATTTCTGCCAATTCTTCCGCTGTCGGATTGTCATTGACGAAAGTATCTGCAATAAACACGTTACCTGTCGGCAATACCAAACTACTTACTGCGCCGAGTGTATGTACGCCGTCTGCTACACCAAGCACGTCACGCAAAGTATGAAGATGTTCACGATAAGAGCCGACCAATCCGCAGATCATTGCGTCCGCTTCACCAAGTTGCAATAACGTTGCCGCGATCGCAGTGCGATCGGAAATCAAACGTTGACGCGCCAATGCCGGTGTCACGCCTTTGCGTTTCATAATGTCATAATAAGTTTGCCAGCCTTGTGTATAACGGTGATCCTGCTCATTATTAACAATATCAAAATCTCTGCCGGCAACAATTTTCAAGCCTAAACGTTTAATTCTTTGTTCAATCACCGCCGGTCTACCAATTAAAATTGGATAAGCAATTTCTGAACTGCTGATTTCTTGCACCGCGTGCAGCACTCTAGGTTCTTCACCGTCAGCCAAAATAACACGTTTTTTATTGTTTTTAGCCTGTGCAAATACCGGTTTCATAAACAAGTTTGTTTTATAAACAAATTGAGTAAGCTCTTCAATATAAGCATCAAAGTCTGCTATCGGTTTTTGTGCCACGCCGCTATCCATTGCCGCTTTAGCAACCGCCGGCGCGATTTTAACAATCAAACGAGGGTCAAACGGTTTTGGAATTAAGTATTCCGGGCCGAAAGAAACTTCATTTTCTGTATATGCGGAAGAAACAACATCGCTTTGTTCTGCTAATGCTAAATCGGCAATCGCACGAACTGCTGCCAATTTCATCTCTTCATTGATGGTAGTGGCGTGCACATCCAATGCGCCACGGAAAATAAATGGGAAACAAAGAACATTATTCACTTGGTTAGGGAAATCAGAACGACCGGTACAGATAATCGCATCTGCACGCGCGGCTTTAGCAACCGGTGGGAGAATTTCCGGAACCGGATTGGCTAACGCTAAAATCAATGGATTAGGTGCCATTGTTTTCAACATTTCCGGTGTTAATACACCCGCTTTTGAACAGCCTAAGAAAATATCCGCATTTGGCAACGCATCCGCTAAGGTACGCGCGCCATTATCTTCGATCGCATAAGCCTGTTTGGTTTCATCCATATGGTCACCGCGACCTTTATAAACCACGCCTTTTGAGTCACAAATTGTAATATTTTTGCGTTCAATACCTAAAGCAACCATTAAGTTCAAACAAGCAATTGCTGATGCACCGGCACCGGAAGCCACCACTTTGACCTGTTTAATATCTTTATTGACTACCCGAAGTCCGTTAAGCACTGCGGCAGCACAAATAATGGCTGTACCGTGTTGATCATCGTGGAAGACCGGAATTTTCATTCTTTCACGTAATTTTTTCTCAATATAGAAACATTCCGGCGCTTTGATATCTTCAAGATTAATACCGCCGAAAGTCGGTTCTAAAGCGGCAATAATGTCAATTAATTTATCCGGATCAGTTTCATTAACCTCAATATCAAACACGTCAATGCCGGCAAATTTTTTGAAAAGCACCCCTTTCCCTTCCATTACCGGTTTGCCTGCCAACGCACCAATATTGCCCAATCCCAAAACGGCTGTTCCGTTGGAGATCACGGCAACCAAATTACCTCTTGCGGTATATTTATAGGCATTTGCCGGATCTTTCTCAATTTCTAAACAAGGTTCAGCAACGCCGGGTGAATAAGCTAATGCAAGATCCTGCTGTGTCGCTAATGATTTTGTTGGGGTTACTTCAATTTTTCCCGGAATTGGAAATTGGTGAAAGTCTAATGCCGCCTGGCGCAATTTTTCGTCCATAATCTGTCCTTATTTAATATGTTATCTTTCGCAAGAGATTTACCGCTTTACTTACTGCGAATGGCAATTTGAAGCTGAGAGGCAATCCACTGTGCTGTCATCATGACAGGCTTTAATAGAACATCAAAGTCTATCGCTATACCTTTATCTATTTTGTTGATTGTTGACCGCCTTTGGAGATTACAGCGGAGATTGGATTATTATTGGTTACCCTAAAAATAGAACTCACTCACTAAAAAATCCATTTATTATTATAAATCTATTTGTTAAGAATGCTGTGAGCTATGCCACATTTTTAACAAACAGTGTTAAAATACCGCTTTCTTTGTATATGAATGAGCGATTTTGCCTGCAAAATCCATTACAACCAAACTAAAAAATAAAATCACAAAGTCATATTTAAAATAACCGTTTCCGGTTCATTCTATTCCTATTAAAGGTTTAATTTCAATCGATAAGGTCAATCAATGAAACAGCGTTTAGATAAATTTCTCTCAGAATATACCGGTTTATCCCGTTCGCAGGCCACAAAAGCTTTGCGTCAAAATTTAGTTAAAGTAAATCAACAACTTGTAAAAGATGGCGCATTAAAAGTTTCGCCTGAGGATGTGGTAGAGTTTGACGGCGAAACCTTGGAATGGGTAAGCGGCAATCAATATTTTTTATTATATAAACCGGAAGGTTATGTCTGTTCTCACGATGATGGTGAATATCCTACTGTTTATCAATTTTTTGATTATCCACTTTCCAGCCGTTTGCATACTGCCGGACGCTTAGATGTTGATACCACCGGTTTGGTGTTGCTCACAGATGACGGACAATGGTCACACCGCATTACCTCACCAAAATACCATTGTGAAAAAACTTATTTGGTCACTTTGGCAGATCCCGTTGAAGATTTTTACCTTGAGCAATGTGCACAAGGCATTCTTTTAAAAGGAGAAAAACAACCAACTAAGCCGGCACAAATTGAAATAATCGATGATTACAATTTGAATTTAACCATCGTTGAGGGTAAATACCATCAGGTAAAACGGATGTTCGCCGCGCTTGGAAATAAAGTGATCGCCTTACATCGTTGGCGAATCGGTCAAATTATTTTGGATCCGCAATTAGAAGAGGGTCAATATCGTGCATTGACCGACGCGGAGGTTCAATCTTTCTTGAAATAAAAAATAGAATAAATAAAAAGAGGTCTATGTGAGAAGTAAAAAAGTCAGAATTAATTTCGCATTTGTTTTAATTTTAGGTTTGTTATCAATGATGCCGCCATTGGGTATTGATATGTATCTGCCGGCATTTCTTAATATTTCGCGTGATTTAAATGTTCCTTCCAGTCAAGTGCAATACACATTGACAATGTTCACTTTAGGAATGGGTGTCGGTCAGTTAGTTTGGGGGCCGATTGCAGACAGTATCGGGCGTAAACCTGTTATTTTATTTGGTTTGATTATTACCACCATTGCTGCATTCGGGCTCACTCAAATCAACAATATTCACCATTTTATCGGCTTGCGCCTCATTCAAGGCTTTTTCGGTGCTGCGCCGGTTGTGGTGTTAGGCGCATTGTTACGAGATCTGTTCAGTAAAAATGACTTCTCTAAAATGATGTCATTGATCACTTTAGTGTTAATGATCGCGCCGTTACTTGCCCCTATTTTAGGAGGTTATTTAGTGCAATATTTCCATTGGCACTCTATTTTCTATCTGTTGGTAGTTGTCGGTGTCATCAGTGGGCTGCTATTTTGGTGGCGTATTCCTGAAACTTTACAGGCAGAAAAACGGCAACATTTTTCTCTACAAAATGTTCTCCGCCAATTTTGGAGCGTATTAAAACACAAAGAAGTATTGGGTTATTTGATCGTTTCCACTTTCTCATTTGGTGGTTTATTTGCCTTTTTAACCTCAGGTTCGCTTGTCTATATCGATATTTATGGCGTGAAAGTCGAAAACTTTGGTTATTTCTTTATGCTGAATATCGCAATTATGGCAGCGTTCACTGTGCTTAACGGTAAAATTGTCGGCAAAGTCGGGGCAGAAAGAATGTTACAATTCGGTTTAGCAATGCAAGCCGCCGCCGGTCTCTGGTTATTGATTGTCGCCGTTTTCGATCTTGGCTTTTGGCCTATGGCACTTGGTATTGCTTGGTTTATTGGAATGAACTCGACCATCGGTGCCAATGCAGCCGCTTTAATTTTGGAACATTTCGGGCGTATCGCCGGCACCGCAAATTCTGTATTGGGTACACTCCGTTTCGGTGGCGGTGCGGTCATTGGCTCCATACTTGCTTTAGTGCCTGTCACCAGCGCCATTCCAATGTTGGCAACAATGATTGTCTGTATTACTATTGCAGTTCTTGGTTATTGGCTATTAACCTATCGAAACTTACAGAAATGACAAGACTCACTATCAAAGATATTGCACGTTTGAGCGGTGTAGGAAAATCCACCGTTTCACGTGTATTGAATCAAGATCCGAAAGTCAGTGATAAAACCCGAGCAAAAGTGGAAAAAATTATTGCTGAACAGGGTTTTCTGCCATCCAATTCTGCACGCGCCATGCGTGGACAAGGTAATAGAGTCATCGGCATTATTGTTTCTCGCCTTACTTCAAGCGCAGAAAATCAGGTGTTATCCGCAATGCTGCCGTTACTTTATGCCGCACATTGTGAGCCTATCATCGTTGAAAGTCGTTTTGATGAAAAATTGGTGCAGGATCATTTAACGCTTTTTCGACAAAAAGCCGTTGATGGCGTTATCCTATTCAGCTTTTCCAGTATTGAACAACTCGATCTCAGCAGCTGGAAACAAAAGTTAGTGGTTATCGCCCGTAATCATCCGGGACTCACCTCCATTTATTATGATGATCACAGTGCGGTGCAGCAATTAATGCAAACATTATTGCAAAAAAGTCACCAAGCTATTGCCTATATCGGTGTTGATGACAATGACACCACCACCGGATTTCTGCGTCATCACGCTTATTTATCATTCTGCCGCCAACATCAACTGCCAATGCTTGCTTTGCAGGGAGATCTCAATTTTGAAAGCGGCTACCAACTGGCACAACAGATCGATTTTAGTCAATATAGTGCCTTAGTCTGCGCTACCAATAATCTGGCGTTAGGTGCAATCAAATATTTACAACAACAGCAACTGACACATATTTATGTTGCCAGCGTCGGCAATAATCCACTATTGAGCTTCCTATTTCCGCAAACGTTAATGATTGATTTAGGCTTTCAGCAAGCGGGTGAAAAAGCGGTTTCTCAACTTCTTTATTTGTTGGATGGCGGTCAAGAGATAAAATCCATCTGTTTGCCTTGCCATTTATTGGAAAATTAGTCACTTTTTCCCGTTTGAATTGCATCATTTTTCTATCCACACAACCTGTGGATAACTTTGTGGAATACTTTTAGAAAAAAACGCTTAATCCTTAGTTTATAAGGGGTTTTAGTTGCTGAAAACAAAATTGATTGCAAAATAACATTTTCTTATAAATCAATAAGTTAATAAAAATCCAGCAAAGATTATATTTTTTAGCAAAAAAATAAAACAAAAAAAACTTGACAAAAATAAGTCTGTGCAAAACTTATTATTTTTTATACGTTTTCTCTTTGTATCCTTAGAAAAAAAGCCAAAAAAATGGAGCTTGCCGCTCCATTCTTATTCACCAAAACTCAACTTAATTAAAAATACTTTCACTGGCAAGGTTGATCACAAAGCCACCGATACATAACCAGAAAAACACAATTAAACCTAAAATAAGCGGTTTTGCACCGGCTTTTTTAATCGCATCAATGTGCGTTGTTAATCCTAATGCCGACATTGCCATCATCAGAAATAACGTATCCAATTCAACCAACCAATGTGTAATCACTGCCGGAATAATCGGGAATGAATTCAAAATGGCAACCAAAATAAACCAAACCGCAAACCACGGAATATTGATTTTTCTTGCTTCACCTGATGCTTGATTACGGCTTAATGAGAATGACAATGCTAGCAAGAATGGCGCCAACATCATTACACGAATCATTTTAGTAATCACCGCACTGTCAGCCACTTGAGTACTGATATTCTGCCCTGCCGCATAAACCTGCGCCACTTCGTGCACAGTCGAACCGATATAAATTCCGAATTGATATTCACTGATATAGTGGCTTAACAACGGATATAACATCGGGTACGCAAACATTGCCAACGTTCCGAAAATCACCACTGTGGCAATCGCTACCGACACTTTATGCGATTGCGCTTTGACGACAGGTTCTGCCGCCATCACCGCCGCTGCCCCACAAATACTGGCACCGGTTGCACATAAATAGGTGATCTCTTTATCAATTTTTAGCCATTTCCGCCCTAACCAACAAGTGATAAAGAAAGTGGAAATCAGCATAATGGCGTCTGTAACAATGGCATTAATCCCAACAGAACCGATCTGTTGAAAGGTGATACGAAAACCATACAGAATAATGCCCGTTCTTAGTAAAATACCTTTAGAAAAATTAACGCCTTCGTGCGACACTTGGGCAATCTTAGGGTAAATCGTATTTCCAACCAACATTCCAATCAGGATAGCAAACGTTAATGCACTAATACCGATTGAACTGCCGATACCAAAATAATTAAGCGTAAATGCTACGGCGGTCACTGCTCCGGAAAGCAATAACCCGGGAATTAAAGACATAATTTTCATATTATGAATCCAAATGAAGATTGTAATAATGACACTAATTAAGGGGGCGTTATTTTAACAGGCAATTTCACAAAAAGGATCTATTTCCTTGAAAAAAATGTGATTATTACGTATTAATTTAGCTCAGTCGTGATGTATGTTAAAATTTGCATTAAATTTTTGTGACTAAATTGATTATGAAAAAGAACAATAAGCCATTTATTCTACATTCAGACTTCAGACCTTCCGGCGATCAACCGACTGCCATCGCTAAATTGGTAGAAAACTTAAATGATGGTTTAGCCCATCAAACGCTACTTGGTGTAACCGGTTCCGGTAAGACATTTACTATTGCCAACGTCATTGCGCAATTAAATCGTCCGGCAATGATTTTCGCGCCAAACAAAACATTGGCTGCCCAACTTTATGCCGAAATGAAAGCCTTCTTTCCGGAAAATGCGGTTGAATATTTCGTTTCCTACTATGATTACTATCAACCGGAGGCTTATGTCCCGGCAAGCGACACCTTTATTGAGAAAGATGCTTCGATTAATGATCAAATTGAACAGATGCGCCTCTCCGCAACTAAATCTTTTTTAGAAAGACGGGATACCATTGTCGTTACTTCTGTTTCCGCGATTTACGGCTTGGGTGATCCTGATTCTTATCTCAAAATGATGTTGCATCTACAAACCGGTGCCATTATTGATCAACGCGAAATCCTCTCTCATCTTGCCGCTTTGCAATATACGCGCAATGATCACGCCTTTCAGCGCGGTACATTCCGCGTTCACGGTGAAGTTATCGATATCTTTCCGGCGGAATCGGATGATGTGGCTTTGCGCGTCGAACTTTTTGATGAAGAAATCGAACGCTTAAGTTTATTCGATCCGTTAACCAATCGTTCTTTCGGTGCTGTACCGCGTTATACCGTTTACCCGAAAACGCACTATGTTACGCCGAGAGAGCGCATTTTAGAGGCTATTGAACAGATCAAACAGGAACTGGCTCAACGCAGAGAATATTTCATCAAAGAGAATAAATTGCTTGAAGAACAACGCATTACTCAACGAACACAATTCGATATCGAAATGATGAATGAATTGGGATACTGCTCCGGAATAGAAAACTACTCACGTTATCTTTCCGGTCGTAAAGAGGGTGAGCCGCCACCGACACTGTTCGATTACATTCCAAATGACGGTTTATTAATTATTGATGAATCACACGTTACCGTTCCGCAAATCGGCGGTATGTATCGCGGTGACCGCTCAAGAAAAGAGACTTTGGTTGAATACGGTTTTCGTCTACCTTCAGCGTTGGATAACCGTCCGTTACGTTTTGAAGAATTTGAACGCCTTGCACCACAAACTATCTATGTTTCTGCAACGCCCGGACCTTATGAATTGGAAAAATCGGGGGATGAAATTATTGATCAGGTTGTCCGTCCGACCGGTTTGCTTGATCCCGAAATTGAAGTTCGTCCGGTAGGCACGCAAGTTGATGATTTACTTTCTGAAATCCGCTTACGCGTTGAAAAAAATGAACGCGTTCTCGTTACCACTTTGACGAAAAAAATGGCGGAAGACTTAACCGATTATCTGGCAGAACACGGCGTATTGGTTCGCTATTTGCATTCAGATATTGATACAGTTGAACGGGTTGAAATTATCCGCGATCTTCGCGCCGGTGAATTTGATGTTTTAGTCGGAATTAACTTGTTACGAGAAGGTTTAGATATTCCGGAAGTTTCTTTGGTTGCGATTTTGGATGCAGATAAAGAAGGCTTTTTACGTTCTGAACGCTCGTTGATTCAGACAATCGGTCGTGCAGCGCGTAACTTAAACGGTAAAGCCATTCTGTATGCCGATCGCATCACGCCATCAATGCAAAAAGCCATTGATGAAACCGAGCGCCGCCGTCAAAAACAGCAGGCTTATAATGAACAACACGGTATCGTGCCGAAAGCACTGAATAAAAAAATCGGTGAAATTTTGGATATTGGTCAAAGTACCAATCAAAAAGCGAAAAAACAACGTTTACCGAAAGCCGCTGAACCGGCAGCAACTTATGAAATGCTTGATAATGCCAAAGATCTACAAAAACAGATCAAACATCTTGAACAACAGATGTATAAATTTGCTCAGGATTTGGAATTTGAAAAAGCTGCACAAGCAAGAGATCAGCTGCACGCATTACGAGATCGTTTTATGAAGCTGCAAGGTGATTAATGAGGCACTAATAAACAGAAAGCCCGTAAGTTTTCTGATCTGCACCCCAAAAGTTGGACTTATTATCCAACAGACAAAGGTGCAGATTTTTTATGACTAAATATAACCAAACATTTAAACAACAAGTGGTAGATTTCTACTTTCAACACGAGGAAAACCTTTCTTTAACCTGTCGTACATTTA
>NZ_KB903718.1 GCF_000379785.1 Gallibacterium anatis DSM 16844 = F 149
TACAGATTGTTATCATAGCTATGATGTGCTAGATGTTAGTGAGTTTACGCACTATAGAATTAACCACAGTACTCATTTTGCTGAGCGGCGAAATCACATTAATGGGATAGAGAATTTTTGGAATCAAGCAAAGCGTGTGCTAAGAAAGTATAATGGAATTGATCGAAAATCTTTCCCTCTTTTTTTGAAAGAATGTGAGTTTCGTTTCAACTATGGGACACCATCTCAACAGCTCAAAATCCTGCGGAAATGGTGTCAGATTTAACGCTAATCTACTTCAGCCCCTAAATAAATTATGGTCAAATGAATTTTTGTTTTTATAGTTTTAGTTATAAAATTTGGATAAAGGAGAAAGATATGTGCACATTAGCTGATAGATTAAATGCCTTGTTAAATCAATTTGATATATCTCAGTCTGACTTTGCTAAAGCAGTTGGAATATCTCAACCATCAATGAATAAAATTCTTAATGGCTCAACAAAAAATCCAAAAAATATTATAGAAATGGCTAATTTTCTTAATGTAGATCCTGTTTGGCTAAAGACCGGTGAGGGTAATCAAGAGATAATTAAACAATCTCCTCTTTCTGATACCATCCAAATCGTAGAACGTAGCGCACCCTCCACCGCAAACACCGTTAGAGTAGAAATTCTCGACCTTGAAGCCAGTGCCGGCAATGGCACATTTTTAACCCGAGCAGAACAAGGCTTATTAGCACAAGAATTTGATTTAGCCTTTTTCCGTCAGCAATTTGGCAGAACAGACGGCAAAAATTTAAAAATCCTTGCAGTGAGCGGCGACAGTATGGAGCCAACGTTGACCAGCGGCGATTTGCTTTATGTGGATGTCGCAGAAAATTATTTTTCGGTAGACGGCGTGTATGTGTTCACTTTTGACGAGCAAACCTTTGTGAAACGACTGCAAAAAGTGGGCAAAAAGATGATTGTAATCTCTGATAATCGTGCCTATAAAGAGTGGGAGCTTCACGCTAACGATGCTGTCTATATTCACGGTCGCGTCGTTTTTAGTTTACCAATGAAAATGAAGAAATGGTGATTATTTTTAAACAGGCGTGCACAATGAAAAAACGACTACTTCTCATCACCGCATTACTATTCACCCAATCTGCATTAGCCGCAAAACAAGAATATAGTTGCGATGACGGCAAACGTTATTGCAAAGAAATGCGCACTTGCGAAGAGGCTAAATACCATTTAGAACAGTGCGGCTTATCTCGCCTCGATAGAGATAAAGACGGCGTGCCTTGTGAGAGTTTGTGTGGGTAATAATTTTAAATGAGCAAAGGAATAAAATGTTAAAAACAAACGAAAAACAGATAAAGAAAGAAGAATATTCAATATCTATGGAAACTTATAAACATAGACCATCTCCTTATAAAAGAGATGACGTTATCAACAAAAGTACAGTAAAGAAACGCGATGAGAACGAAAATAAAAAGTAATCAACAAGATCACATCTTAAGCGATTATGTCAACAGCTTTGTTTTCTCTTATTGTAAGCGTGATAACTATACTAACCATCATCGCCCAAGTCCATATAAAGAGGAAGACAAAAATGAACAAAACAGAAATAGAAGATAGCAAAAACGATCTGTTATTCGACATTAACCGTTCAATTCGTTACAACCCAAAACGGTGCAAATTTTTTGAGTGTTTGGTTAACTTTATTGGGTTAGCTTTTAGCTCAAGTGTCATTTACGCAATAACGCAAGAAAATCAGTTAGTCGCAACGCTTTCTGGGGTTATTGTTGCTCTGGTTTCTAGCTTAGCGTTGGTGATAGGTTTTGGCAATAAAGCGCGAGATCATCGCGATTTTATTAATGATTTATCCCGATTACAAACATTGCTATTAACCGAAAAATTATCAGAACAACTAATCCATGAAGTAATAGCTAAAATACGTGAAATTGACAGTAAGGAGCCAACAGAGTTAATCTGTACTTGAGCAGATTTGTTATAACGAGCAGTTAATTGCAGAAGGATTTCCTAAAGAAAAATGCTCAGAGATTTCTTGGTATCAACGTTTATTTGCACAATTTTTGATATCTGTCCACATAAAATTTTTGAAAAACTTGAATAAAGATGAAAAAACTCACCCTAACTCTCACTGCACTTTTAGCTTACTGCCTTATCCGCAGGCAAATATAGCTGTGATGATCCCATTCCCTAATCTAAGGAGATAATATGAGAAAAACACTTAGTATTACAAGATTGTATTTAGATTCTAAAAACCCTAGACATATTCCCATTGAAAATCAAAAGGAAATTATTGCGTTTCTTATTGAAAACGAAAAAATAAAACCTCTTGCAAAAGATATTGCTGAGAAAGGATTAATTAACCCATTAGATTTGGTTGGTATTACTGAAGAAAATAAGAAAAAAATTGTTTTAGAGGGAAATAGACGTATTTGTGCATTAAAATTATTACTAAATCCATTACTAGCACCTAAAAAACATCAAAAATATTTTAATAATCTTAAACAAAAAATAGATACTCCAATCAAAAAAATCGAAGTTCATCAATTTAAATCCAGGTTAGAAGCACAACCCTGGTTATCGACATTACATTCTGCAAGTTCAGATACAGCCAGAAAATCTTGGAGCACAGAACAACAAACTCGGTTTGAGCAAGAAGTTGATGGAAAACCTGATCATGCTGCAGCATTAACTATTTTAGAGTTTTCATTACAGAATAGGTTTATTCAGCCTGAACAATCTACAAAAGTGATTACAACTATTACACGTATGTTAAGTACACCTGAAGTGCGAGAGGCATTTGGTATTTTAACTGGTGTTAGAGAGAGAAATATAAAAATCAATATTAGATTAGAAGAATTCAAAGAAATATTACGTCAATATTTTAATGATTTTGATAATAAAACCCATAATATAGGCTCTCGTTCAAACAAAGAAGATCGCTTAAGATACTTAGAATACCTAAAATCTCTCGGTAAGATTCCCTCATCTTATTTATCTGAAGAAATAGAGTTACTCCCTGGAATAATTTCAACTACAAATAGCGCAGTTACAAAAGAGCCGTCGTCAAATAAGAATCAATCAAGAAATTCTACTTATAAAAAGAAACAAAATGGACTTATTGACTATGAGTTAAAAATTCCAGTAAGTAAAATTGAATCTGTCTATTTAGAACTAAAAACAAAATTAAAAGTAGCAGAAACTCCTTATGCAGTAGCAGCATTACTCAGAGCACTAGTTGAGCAAAGTTGCGATTACTTTTTAATAAAAAACCGCAGCATACAGTTTCATGAGAATGGAAGATCTGAAAAAGTCAAGGAAAATTCTATTTTAAGAGTTAAAATTCTTGGTATTGCACAGAAGTTAGGGGAGCTTGAATATTTAGAAAGTAAAGAACTCTCAACTTTAATTAATGAATGTCAGCCTAATAGAGATGTAGGTACTCTAAGTTTATTAAACAATGTGTTACATAATTATGCTCATAATATTACTTTTGAACAAAGTATTGCAGCACATAATAATCTTAAACCTTTAATTATTGCTATTTGGAATAAATATCCGTGGCCAAATGAAGAATAATATTTTATAATCATCCTTAGTTTATTCGTAAAAGGATTCTATAATGCATTACACCCCCTTACGTTATCCTGGTGGTAAAGCAAAATTTGCTCCAACTATAAAAGAAATTATTGAACGGAATAATTTGAATGGACATTATGTTGAGCCATTCGCAGGAGGCGCAGGAGTTGCACTGGATTTATTATTCAATAATTATTGTACAGATATTCATATCAATGATTTAGACTTGGCAATCTATCATTTTTGGAAATCAGTTACAGAACAAACGGAAGATTTTATTCGTTTGATCAATGATACTAGGATCACAATTGAAGAATGGCATAAACAAAAAGCGTTACTTAAAAGAAATGATCTATCTCCATTAGAACATGGTTTTGCAGCGTTTTTTCTAAACCGTACAAATCGTTCTGGTATTTTAAAAGCGGGTGTAATAGGCGGGCTAAATCAAATAGGAAACTATAAGCTTGATTGTCGCTTTAATAAGATTGATTTAATTAAACGTATCGAACGTATAGGTAATTCGGCGAGCCAAATTCACGTTACCAACTACAATACTGAAACTTGGTTGCTAACACTGGATAGTTTTATACCTGCAAACTCATTAATTTATTTAGACCCCCCATATTATGAAAAAGGGCAAGGACTCTATCGTAATTTTTACAAACATCAAGATCATTTATTGATCAAGGAGAAACTAGATAATGTAAAGACTCCTTGGATAGTGTCTTATGATAATCATCAAAATATCAAATATATGTACCAACAATATCGCCAAAGTGAATATACTCTGAACTATTCAGTCAATAAGAAAATTAAAGCAACTGAAATCATTATTTACAGTGATAATCTTATTATATAGCAGTTACATTATTTCCTATCTTTGTACTTTCTTTTGAGGGAAGTATAGAAAAAACTCACAATATTTTATCTAATTTCTTAAAAAAAGCGGTCAATCGACCGCTTTTTTATGTTTCGCCAACCCCACGCTACTAGTAAACCTACACCTCAATACCGTGAATTCATATAAACTTTTACGCTTGATGTTTGATATCATTAACAAATTAATTTCAGCAAATGACATCGTGTACGCTGATTGATATACGTACACCACCCAAAAGAGAAAAACAATGATTAAAAAAAGCATAGAAAAACGCATCGCCACTATCACTGTCACAACAGTTGCACTAACTTCATTATTCACTGCCGCCGCACCGCTGCCACGTTCGCTATCAATGGAATTTGCCGATATCAAAGGCTTGGTTAATCCGCGTTATTCCGTCACCGAACAGCTGAACCGCAACATCGACTACCGCCCCTATAAACTCACCTTTCACATCTGGCGCGATCCATTTTCTGCCGAATACGCCCGTTATATTGCGGAATATTTATGTGAGATTTACACCGCTGACAAAAATGCTTGGCTATTTCATCGTTTTAAAACGGTAGAAATACAAAAGAGATTTAGTGCAAGTGGCTATCGTTTAGCGTTAAGCGGTGCGGATTGTTCGGCAATGATTGATCAGGATTGGTCAGAAACGCAATTAAAAGCCTTTTTCAAACAACGGCTTAAACGCTTTTAATGCTCATCATTTTGCGGCGGGCTTGGCTTCACTTCACATTCAATCTGTGCCGTGTAACCGTTGTCATCCAAACTGTGCGTCACCTTGGTAACAATCCATTGCGTGCTGTCAATCATCGGCTTAAAGCCAACCAACTTCAACGGCATTTCCGGAATAATCTCCGGATTTCCTTCAGCAAGCGTCATCGAAAAACTCGCCACCCCACGCTTTAACCGATCATAAGCAGATTTCGCGCCGGTCAACGCTCTCGCATAGCTTTTATAAGTGAAACGTATCGTCTTGATCTGCTCGGCATCACTGGTTACCGGTTTAGTCTGCACCAACACATTATGCTTGGCTTTGCTCTGCTTACCGGTTTTAGTGATACGATGTTGCCGCTCAATTTGACTGTTCTCATCAATCACCACTTCGCCTTTTTTACCGCTGTCAGGGTCATAATAATAGGCGCGCACCGCCTTATAATTCTCCCCCTCATTTTGCGCAAAACGATAATTGTCACCCTGCCTTTTGCTCAACTGCAATAACGGCAACGGCTTACCGCTCACCGTTTGCATTGCGCCGGCAAAAAAGAACAATAAATAACCGTTTTTCACGGTAGCAATCGCATCATATTCCGCCGCTAAGCGCGTCAGTAAATCAATTGCACTTTCGTTCTGCTGGTCTAAATGCTCAATCACCTGCTCGCCCAACTCGGCATCACAAAGCGGCTTTAACTTGTTTTCCGCAGCCAGCTGCTCAACCAACGTCTTAATTTTAATCTGATGATAAGAACGCTCATATCGAGTGGACAACGTGCCGCTCAATTCCGCTGCTCTGGCACGCAATGTCACCGTATCAGGCGCACCGCTGAATTCAATCTCTTCAACATAATAACGCCCTTTATCCACCAATCCACTGTCGGCAAAACCCAACCAAAAATGCAGCACTGCCCCACACGGTGGCAATGCCAACAAACCATCGTGATCACTTAACTGGATAGACAACATATCCGCTTCAAAGCCGCGGTTATCATCCAACGTTGCCGATATCAAGCGTTCACTGATAATCTGCGTAATCTCTTTCTCGCTGTTGTTTTGCTTGGTGGTTACCGTCAATTTAAATATCGGTTGCCGCTGCCCACCGTTGCCCCACATCATAAATATTTCATCACCATTTCAGAAAGACGCACTGCCAACGGATCATCCACACGTTTCAAAGTCACGCTAAAATCAATTAATCTCGGCGCACCGTCACCAAACAACTCACTGCGTTCCTCGCTGATTTTCTCCACCACAAAATAACCCATCAACGCAAAACTGGCACCGTCAATCAACGGGTAAGCATCGCCCATCTCTGCCATTGTTTCCAACATCTGCAAACTGATGCGCCCGCCGGTAATTTCAGGCGCTAACCGCCCTTGCAAGGTGATGCTCTCACCCTCTTTGCCTAAAAATTGCGTTTTCGGCATCGCCCCAATCACGGAATTGGTCGGATGCCGCCAACTCACTTCACGGCTTAATGACTGAAACGGCGTGGTATGCCGCATAAAAACAAACACCCCCAACGCCGCAAGTGCAAACTGCTGAAACATCATCTATTCCCATCTTGGCTGTAAATATTGATAACGGTTCACCGCCTTTTCGTGCCATTGCATCAATTCTTCCAGCGTCATTTGCTGAAACTCGCTCGGCTGCCAACCGAACACCAACGCAATATCCGCAATGGCATCTTCAACCGTTTCGGTGACGGTTAAGCGTACATCGTTTCCATTTCGTCCTTGTTGTTGAAAAAAGACAACACCGCCGTTGTTAATTCCACAAAATCCGTTACATCCAATGCCTGCACTTCCGCTTTGCTTAAACTTGGCGAGGTAATACGTGGCAACAACACCCCAATCGCATTCACATCCGCACTCAACACCTCAATTAATTTCAGACCTTTTAACGACATCACATTTGGTCGGAACACCTCAATTTCATCAATTGTGGTGTCACCTCGTCTTAACCCCTGTGTCAATGCCACTTTTTTCACGTTCTCATTTTCTGCCGCCGCAACCGTCACCACTTCATTTTGTTTTTTCATTCTGTCTTCTCCATTAAGCTAACCTATATCAAAAATCATCCTTAAAGCCCAATCGCCTTGCGATGCTCTGCCAATTTGTCTTTGCCGTCCACTTTTAAAATCGCATTCAGCATATCCACTTCAAAAATTTCACGCCCATTCTCCAATAATTTGCAGTAAGTCAACGCAGCTTTGAAGGTCTGCTCGGTGTCATCGCCCACCTTGCTGTTGCCGCTGTCAATTTCAGTGAAACGTCCGCGCATCACCACTTCAATTGCGGTCACCTCTTCGGTTTCATCATCCTGATAACTGCCGGCAAAACGCAACGGCGTGCCGGAAATACCACCGGCAAATTGGCGAATAAACTCGGTCATATAGCCGCCCATTTTGACCTCGCACTCCAGCTTTTCCAGCCCTAAATTGACATCCACCGCACCAATCATTCCGCCGGCGCGAAACTCTTCCGTCTTCATTGCCAACTTCGGCAGCGTGATCTCTGTTGCCTGTCCGGCGTATTTATTGCCGTCAACAAACAAATTCATCATTTTTAATTTTCTTGGCATTGCCATTGTTCACCCCTCCTTACCCATTCACACTATCAACAAAGTTGACAAGATAACTGTCCGTAAAGCGTTGATTAAAGCCCAACTGCTCCAACGGTGGCACCGGTGTATAGTCATAATCAATCGTCAACTTACCGTCTGATAGATTCTCTTTTGAATTGAGATCTGCCGTAATCCAAGCCGTGCCACCCATCAACATTCCTTTAGTGGTTAAATCACGCCATTTTGCATTGATCCCTTCAATAATATCTTTCACAAGCGTCACTGACATATCTTTAGCCATTGCCCAGTCAAAAGATTGTGCAATCGTATCTTTCAACACTTGTGCGGTGCGAGTGTAAACCTCAAATTTAAATTTCGGCTCATCCGAACAAGTGCGCAAGCCCCAGAAGCGAAAACCGTTATAATTGATACAGCAAGTGATCCCTTTTTCATTCAAGAAATTCACGTCCGTTGAGCTGTCGTTAATATCAAAGTAAATCTCTTTGGTCACGCCGGAAACGCCGTTGATCGCCTTGTTAGAAATTGAGGTATGCCAACCCTGCTCTTTGTCTAAATAAGCGCGCACTGCCGCCGCACGCACTACCGCATAATCCACCTCGTTTTGCAACGTGATCGGATTAAAAGAGATAAAATCACCAAAAATCAACATCACTTCACGTTGTGAGAAATTCTTGCGATAAGTAATGACTTCCTCTTTGGTTTTGCAACCGTAACAAGAGAGATACGCAAAGGCGTTCATCTTCGCCGCTAACGCTGCCAATTCAACCGCAACTTCTTTGGTGTCGTGCTTCGGCACGCACAAAATACGTGGTTTAATCCCATATTTAACCGATGCCGTAAGCAACGCCTTCATTCCGGTGTAATTGCCGTTTTCATCGGTGATACCGATAATATTGGCATTCATCTCTGCCGTATATTCTTCTGATTCTGTTGATTCATCGTGTGTTGATTCTGGCACACGCACCACAATCACTTTACAATTCACGATATCGGCAATGCCGTCCAACGCGCGTGCTAAAGTGCCTTTTTTACCGGCTTTAGCGATATAAGCCTGCAGATTGGTCAACAACACCGCCTTATTCAAAGGGAATGTTTCTTCATCTGCGTCACTTGCTGTCGCAACCAAACCGATAATCGCGGTTGACACCGTTTGAATACTGCGCACGCCCTCTGTGATTTCATTGACTCTGACACCGTGCAAATACTCTTCTGACATTCTCTGCTCCTTAAGCAAAACCAAACTTAACGCTTATTGTGTAACGAGGTATGCGCAAACGCTATCAATGCCAAATGTGATTAAACACCTCACAACCCCCAATCATCGACGCTTAAGCACACTAAAACAAAAAAGGCGACCACAAGATCGCCTTAAACAATAAATTAAATCACCTCAAAATCCTCTGGATACTGTCGCCGCTTCAGCTCGCTTTCATACGCCGTTTGACAATGTTTCGGATCGCGAAACAAGGCATTGACAAAGCGAAACCAAAAACGCCAACGGGCTTTGGGCTTGTCGGCAAGTACCGCTCGGCGGTAGCAACGGCTGGAAAAGGTTTCATCAGCCCCGCCGCCTGTTAGGGCGTTGCAAAGTTGGTCAATCGCTATCAACACGTGATAGCCCCACCGTTTACTCTTCTGTTTTAGCTGCTTTAGCTTGTTGTTCATTTTGATACTCCTCAAAGGTTTTTGCCCAACCGATCGACCAGTCATACTCAAGCGGTTTTTCTGCCTGCTCCAGTAAAATTTTGTGCATATAGGCGTTTTCAAACATCGATTCTTTTAGCTTCTTGTGTACCGTTTAAATCAAAATCAGCTTTGATTTCGACCAGTGTGGCACGCCCTTTTTCGTCTGTATCGACCCATTTGCCAATCTCCGGCACATACACACCGCCATTAACGCACGCATCGCGTTTGGCGTTGATTTGCGTGCGGATTTGGTTTCGTTGTTGGGCAAGCAACTCCGCCTCACCTTCACTGGAAAGCGCCCACGCTGTACCATTCCAGCAGTGAAACTCACTCGGCGCGTTCGGAATTAAAATCGGATTGCCGTCACTATCGGCAGCACGTGCACCGTCGCCGTTGATAATTTTGTTAAAATCATCCTCCGTTACTTTTACCATTTTCGCGACATCAATATCACTATAATTATCAATTAATTCAGCCGGATAAAAATTTAAGGTTTTACTGTCAAAATAATAATCCATCTCACACCCCATCAGTTACCGATCGCAAACAGACTAACAGATCCCGTCCCATCTATTCCGTATACATCAACGCCAGAATTATTCCAACTCTTTACACTCATTCTATCAGCCGTATTTGCGTAAGCTAAATCGGTCACAAAGACGTGGAAACAAGAATTCGGAAATGGGATTGGGAAGCGATTATTTTTTATTTTATATTGGTCTGAACTGCCTTCAAACCATTGTAAAATCACGCCATTTGGCAACTTAATCCATCCGTTCTTACCGGTTTTACATTGATAATCTTTGTCTGTAATAGCCATTCCGCCTTTTTTCGGAATGTTAAAATAACCGTATGGTCGCGCACCGTTTTTCTCCGTAAAAATGCTTAAATTGTAATCTTTGCTATCGGGCTGCTGCTCAAATATAACTGTGCAGTCCGTGCCACCAAGATGTAACTGCGCATAATTGCCTGTTTGAGAGATTAATCTTAGCCCGCCATATTTTGCATCAAAGGCGTTATCGCTTAATGATCTGTAAGTCTTACCGACATCTTCTTTTGTAATGAGTGTGCCTGACACTTTCGGCAATGATAGCTTTGATATATTTCCACCATTTGTCCCATTACGATATACAAGTGCCCCAAATGACTTGCTGTCACTTTCCGGATTAACCTCAAGCATTAATAAATTACCCGCACTATTAATACAATTAACAGCACTCCAATCACCCCGCTTTATAAAAATATCCCCAGTAACCGTGCCGCCACTTTTACTGACGCGAGTGTTAGCGTTGTCATCAGCTGCTTTGGCTTTGTCATAGGCGGTTTTAACTGCTTTCGGCGTAGCTGCTTTATTTTCTGCCTCGCTGTCTATGCTGCTGTCCAACGTAACAATACCCGCTTGGCTGGTGCTGGCTTTGTCGATTTCGTGGCTGTGGCCACTTTCGTCCACCGCATTTTGACTGGTTGCGGTGATGGCTTTCGGGGTGAGTTGGCCACGGGTAACGAAAATCACGCTGTCATCCACTTTAAGGGTAATCGCATCTGATGAGCTAACCAACAAGATCATTCTCACCACTTGCACTTTGCCGCTGCCACTGGTTAATTCGGGTTTAAAGCTATCAGGGCAGTTGGCATAAGCCACAAGGCGATTTTGGTTATCAAAAATCCCCATCTCCCTAATCCAAAAGCCGCCCACATTTTCAGGGATAGTCAACTCAAAAATAATTTGCTTGTCGTTACGCGGATCAACGGAGATAGCACTAATATCGGCACGATGCACTTCACGCACCAAGCCTGTATTACGGCTATTTGGTGTGGTTGCCCTCCCGTTACCATCACCCACTGCCATTTGCGTGATTTGCAAAGGCTGTTTGCGTGCAATGGCACCGGCAATCACTTGCGTGCCGTAATCAGTTAAGACCGAATAATACTGTTTCGCCATAAAAATTCCTTGTTCGGATTAACGGGGATAAACGCTGATAATTTCGCCTGCGTTTTGTCCAATAAAAAAATTCAGTGCGCCTACAGGTGAAACCGCAATCGCAAGGCTGGTTAAATGCCGCGACACCGGTTTCACATCATTAATCAATCGCACCAACTCGTTATAGGTTTGTTCGTTCAAGCCGGTTTCCGACACTTCAATGGTGAGGCTAAATGTGCCTGCCACGCCTTGCGGTTGGGTTTGAAACCACTCTTTTAATTCCGTTAAAAAGCCAAACGGCTCAATAATCCGCTTGAGCGCAACAATCGTTCCTTTTTGCCGATGGCTGGCGAACGCCGCTTTAATTGCCATTCTTTTTTGCGCTTCGCTCCAACGTTCCTCCCAGTAATCGACCGATAACGCCCACGCCAAAAAAGGCAACAACGCTTCAGGGCATTTGTCCGCATTCCACAAATCGCTATAATCAAAATTAACTGCCTCGGCAGCCGCACATATTTCAGCAGCTTGTCGCGCTAAACGGCTTGCTCCCGGCGGCAACAATGCCTGTTTGTTATTCATCAACAACCACCTCTAAATGCACCGCTTCGCAATAACCGGCTTGGTCGTGCGCCAATACGATATTTTCACTTGGCGCCAACACTTCAACACGCTGCACACCTTCAACGTGCAACACGGCGTGTAATGCAGAAATATTAATATCAATGCCCAATCTGGCTTTTCGTCCGACAAAATCGAGCAAGCGTTTTTCTGCCAACTGTTTAATCGGCTGCTGTTCCGGGCCACGTCGACAATAAAGTTTTGCGCTCACTTGATAACGATGTATTTGTGCCGATTGCACCGTCACCCGATCGGCAACCGGTCGCACATTATCATCATTTAATGCCTGTTTAACCTTTTCAATCAAACTGCTGTCCGCTTGACCGTCATTTGCCACCGACAACACCGACACCGTCACACAACAAGGCTGCGGACTGAACACATCCACATCTGCCACGCGCCCATCACAACTCAAGGCGTGATAACGATAGCCGGACTTCGCACCGGCAGTGCTGATACTGTCAAAAGCCAATTGCACCCGGTAACGCAACGCTTCATCGCTTTCTAAAATTTCCGCAATCGGCGGCTCAACACTGTTGTCCGCCTGCTGCACCACCAGACGAGCCACATTGTAATTGACAGCAACTGCATCCAGATCCGCACCGGCGGCGTGTGCCAGCGACACCGACAGCGCGCCGTTGTTAATACGCTGTCTAAGCAATAATTCACGGTAGGCGTTTTCTTGCAATAACATCACCACCGGCTCGCTTTCCAATGCCAATCGAGTTTGCCACACCGCTTTTTGTGCTTCATCTTCAATTAAATTCAAAAATGCCGCCTTTCTCGCATTAAAAATCGCTTCAAAATTTAACGGCTCAATAAAATCCGGCTGCGGAATTTTTGATAAATCAACTAACTCCGACATTTAAACCTCTCTTAATACCAATGATGCAACCAGCGACTGTTGCGTGCCTTTCAACACCGCCCACAACTCTGCCACCACTTTGTTTTGCTCCACCCTCACCATAAAACGCTCAATATCAATACGTGGCTCCCATCGTCGCAGCGCACTGACACAAACCGCCGACAGCTGCAACAACAACGCCTGATTAACCGGCTTATCTATCAACTGATAAAGATAACTGCCGTAATCTCGCCGCTGCAATCTGGTGCCGATAGCAGCGATAACAATATCTCGTACTGACTGGCGAATATGCTCAACTTCGTCAATGATCATTGCGCCGTTGCGCTTTCCCTGTTGTGCCGCCGCTATCACCCGGATGCGTATGTTTCTGCAACGAAATACCGCCGGCGACCACATCGCTGCCGCTAGTGACACCGCCTTGAATATCCACATTTCCCTTAATCGAGGCATTACCGCCGCCGCTTTTGCCTGTCATTGATAAATTACCGCCAATCAGCACGTTTTGCGCCACTTCCAAATCCTGCGTACATTTCACCACCGGCGTTTCCAGCGTCACACTGGTGCTTGCGCTGATTTTTGCGGTGGCAACACCGCTCACCGTTAAAGCGTGTGTTTTTTGGTTGTAAACAACACTCGCACCATCAGCGAACACGATCACGTGTTCATCAGGGCTTACGCTGGGCGTATCAAAAGCCAAGCTATAGACGCCGGCGAGCAACGTTGCCGTCGTTAAGTCACCGCCTTCCGCCAAAATCAAACATTGTTCACCCACCGTCACCGGTGACCAACTTCTGGTTGTTCCGGCGCGAAAAGTCAAAAACGGCAACCAATCCGTTAAAATATTGCCTGATTTTGCTCTGGCACGTCGTTTAGTACAATCCACTTCGGCAATCACGCCATAGCGGATCAGGTTTTCAATTCTGTGGTTATTTTCTGCGGACATAAAGCGCTCCATTACAGCTTAATGAATAGCGTCATTGTTAGAAAATTTAGCTGGAGAAGGTAGCAGTTTGCGATGTGGATTTGAGGATAACAAAAAAGCAAGCGTGGCTTGCTTTTTGATGATAATTAAATTGCTCTTAACGTATCAATAATTTGTGGTTGTTGCTCAATGATGTTCAGCAATTTTAACGCCGGACCATTCGGCACACGACGAGAAGTTTCCCAAGATTGCACTAATGCAGTACTTACGCCTAATAAATCCGCAAATTCATTTTGCTTTAAATGCGTGTTGGCGCGGATTTTTTTCACATCAGGAATGCGGAATGTGGTTACAGTATGAGGAGCAGATTGCATTTCACCTTTTTCAATAGCAACCATTTGTTCAGCACTTTTAACTAAACGATCAAATAATTTTTTATCCATTTTTAATCTCCTTTTAATTGATCAACAATTGCTTTTAAAATCGCTTTTTCTGCGGCATTCATATTATCTTTTTCACTCTTTGGATACATCATCAATAAATATAACTTTCCTTTAGCTGTGAGCGAGTAATAGATAATTCTTACACCGCCACTTTTACCTTTATTGTTACCTGATAATTTCCACCTGATCTTTTGGCAACCACCGGTATGCTGAATAAAATCACCTAAATGAAAGTTATCTAACATATAGGCTTGAAATGCCTGATATTCCTCGTCAGAAAGCAAGGCTTTTCTATCTTCTTCAAAAATCGGCGTTTCGATAAAGGTAATAAATTTATCTGTATTCATATTTATCTCCTATGAATATATCGTAATTTGTACCCTGTACAATGTCAAGCGAGAAATAAAAGGGCTTTCGCCCTTAACCTCTGCCGACTAAACGGCTGCGTGCTCTTGCCTGCTGTTGTTGCTGCACCTTCTCAAGTTCTTGCCGCACTGCTTTAGCGATAGCATTAGCATCACCGCCCTGTGCATTGATATTAATGGATACCGTCATCGGTGCCGCTTGCGCAGTCTGCTGCGTTGGTTGCACTGTCGCAATCGTCGGTTGCCACACTGCTTGCCAACCCTGCCGCTATCATTCCGGCTTTTGCTGTTTTTGCACTGTGCAAGCTGGATAAAAAACCTACGCCCAATCGTGACGTTGCCGCTTTGCTAAACACAAACTCGCCACGGTGTACAATGCCGGCAGGATCATATTTACCGCCGTTGCCGGTGTAGCCGCCGGTGGCGCGTCCCGGTAAATCAGACGAGGCGATTTGTTGCTTTAACACATCTCGTCCTGCCGTATCCATTAATATATTGGCGCCACCGTGGAATTGTCGCACACCTTTTTGTAGCTCTTCTTGTTTCGCTTCTGTATTTTCATTGATAGACGGCATATTATCAATAACCCACTTAATGCTATTCATCAACCATTGCAACGGTTTTGTTACCAAATCAATTCCTTTAGCAAGCCATTCGCCAAATTTTTTACCTGCTGCCGCTGCGCTATCCAAATCTTTCGATGTACTCTGCACCGGTGAAAGTAAATCAGTAAACCATTTCACCGCTTTTTCAACCCAACCGACCACAACACCAAAGAGATCGCCTAATGGCTTGAATTTTTCAATCACAGGAGCAAGCCCTGATTTTAAGCCTTCCCAAAATCCGCCAAAAAATGCCCGCACTTTTTCCCAATTGCGGTAAATGACAACACCAGCACCAACCAATGCAGCAACGAGTAATCCGATTGGAGAAAGCAAAAAGCTAATGGCTGAAACAATAGGGGCTAATAGAAAACTTAGTGGAGCAAATGCGAACTTAAATAAATTTTTTACTGAATTTATCCAGAATGAGAGTTTTTTTACTTTTCCACCTAATAATTTAAAATTTAATATTATGGCGATTATGTGAGTTTTTATTCCTGTTGAAATATTTTTAAAATGTAGCGGTACACTAATTTTGCAGTCCTCAATAGGTGGTAAACTATCACAAAAAGAGGATATTAAGATGAGAAGAACATTTAGCCCGGACTACAAAGTTGCCGCGGTAAAATTAGTCACCGAGCAAGGTTATTCTGTTGCCCAAGC
>NZ_KB903719.1 GCF_000379785.1 Gallibacterium anatis DSM 16844 = F 149
TCCCTTTTCGCACACCACCAAAATAGCTTTCATCTAACTCTACTTCGCCATCGAAAAGTTCATGTGCTTGTAGTGCTAAATGATGGCTGATAACGAGACGAATTTTTCGATAAAACAAGATGGCAGTATTGGCTTGAATGCCAAGCAAATCTGCTGCTGATCGTGCTGTTACTTCTAATACAAAAAATTCAAGCAGTTTTCTTTGTATAGATTTCTTTAGTTTACAATTGGTTATCTTCATTTTTGTAGCTTAGCATAAGTGCTAATCTACTTCAGCCCCTAAAAATTAGTTGCAGCAACAGCATAAAACAGATAACTTTTATCGCTTTATAATATACATTCTATTATTCCTGATAAATGAAAGGAGAAAATATGAGTCATCAAAATGAGCTGAAACGCACACTGGACTGGTTTAAAGAAGCAAAACCTCAACCAAATCAACGAGATTTATCCACACAAATCGGTTGTCATTTTGAGGAAGTAGCCGAAATGTTGGATGCGTTAGGCCATACAGAAATGGCACACCGTCTTGAAATAATCGCCGATAGCTATAAGCAAAATCAACAAACTGAAAGATTACAGCAATTAACGCATCAACAAAAAGTAGAAGTACTGGATTCATTGGCTGATCAGGTTGTAACTGCAACCGGTGTTGCTTATATGGCAGGATTTGATTTTAATGCCGCTTTTGCTGAAGTAAATGCTTCAAACTGGTCAAAATTTGAAAACGGTAAAGCCATTTTTGACGAAAATGGGAAAATCAAAAAAGGGAAAAATTATTTTAAACCGAATTTGCAAAAGTTTGTTCCTGAAGCATAATCTCCTTATTTCCCTTATCGCGCTATTAGAGAAAAAATCCGGCAATTTGCCGGATTTTTACGCTTAATACTAAAAAGATCAAACACCGAAACCTTTCAGACCAACCACGTGGACAAACTCTTGATTGTGCGCAATTTTACGCACCAGTTTGTAGGTTGTTCCTTTTTCCGGGCTGATATTTTCCGGTGCAGCGATTAACAACTGCATATCTAAACGATCACACAACTCAAACAGGGTGGAAATGGATTTTGCATCCAAACGCGCTGCTTCATCGAGGAACAATAGACGGCAAGGAATAATATCTTTACCGCGTAAACGGCGAGATTCCTCTTCCCAACTTTGTACAACCATCAATAAGATCGACATCCCGGTACCAATTGCTTCACCGGTTGATAACGCGCCACTTTCCGCACGTAACCAACCGTCCGCGCCACGGAATACTTCCACTTCCAAATCAAGATAATGGCGATAATCCAACAACTCTTCACCGATAGTCTGCGGACTACGTTGCCCCATATCAATATGCGGATTTAAACGTTGATATAATTTTGCCAGTGCTTCGGAGAAAGTGATCTTATTATTATTAAACAGATCTTCATATTCCGCTTTTTGACCTGATAACGCATCTAACAACATTGCGTGTGTATCACGGATATTCACCACCAAACGGACACTTTTCACTTGCCCGAAAGCAATATTTTGCAAACCTTGGTTCAGCAATCGGATACGATTCTGTTCACGTTGAATGGTTTTACGCATAATGTTTGCCACGCTATCCGCACTGATCGCCAATTTCTGTTCACGGCTGGTCAACTCTTCAGTTAAACGAGAAAGTTCTACTTCCATTTGTTCAATTGCATCAATCGGATCATCGGTTTTCAAAATATCCTGACGAATACGTTCACGTAAATGTTGGTAAACCGCAATAAAGAATTTCACTTTATTTTCCGGTTTTGCTGAATCTTCCGATAAACGCAATGCATCACGCAAATACTCATTATCCGTCACTGCATTACGCAACGCGCCTAATGCTTTATCCGACATAGAACGTAACTCTTCGGCAGAAAGATAAGCCAATTCACGACGATGTAAGCGTTTTTCGACATCACTATGGCGGGAAAGACGTTGTACGGCACACCAACTGATTTTTGCCATAACCACCATCTCACGCTGTGTCTTATAATCACGTTCCAATTTACGCAACGCTTTGTTTAAACTGTCACTTTCGCTTTCCAGAACGGCTAATTGTTTTTCTAAGTAGTTATAACGTTGGCGGTTTACTGATAGTTGCTGATAAAGCTCATCACGACGCGTTTTAGCTCGATTTTCAGCATCCGCATCCACTCTCACGCCAAGTTGCGCCACTTCATCCAACAATTCCTGCAATGTTTGTTGTTTTACATCGCGGGAAGTGGTTAAGCCGGTTAAAACTTGTTGATATTGAGAGAACTGATGTTGTGCCTGTTGTAACGCTTCACGCGCCTGTTCACGCTGTTGCTGCATCTGTTCTAAACGCTCGCGTAATGCGGTGCTTAAAGTTGAGGTTTCAATTTCGACACTTTCTTGATAAGCGAAATGCGGCAAACGACTGACAACATCGGTTACGGCAAACAATTTTTGCTGTATCAGTTTCTGTAATTCGACTGCACGTTGATAATCCTGTTGTAAAGTTTGGTGTTGTTCAGGATCACTTTGTAACGCGGTTGCAATCGGCTCAAGTTGTTCAATCCAATTTCCTTTTTGCCGCACAAAAATAGCGCTCTCTTCTGCAATGTCCAACTGCTCTTGAAAAGCCTCAATCTGTTGTTCCAGATCATCCGCCTCCAACAAGGATAAGTGTGGCAATAATTTATTTAATTGCTGTAACTGCTGACGAATATCTGCAATTTGACTACGTAATTGCTGTTCTTGATCGGTAAATGCAGCTAATTCACGCTCAACATCAGTGCGCTGTTGTTGAACCTCTTTCATCAACTCTTCCGGATCAACTTCAAAGGCTAAAGCAAGATGGCTGCCAACAAATTGACTTAATTGTTGATGCAAACGCTGACATTTTTGGACATCAAACGACACTTGAGCAAACTGCTCTGCAATTTCATCACGCTGTTCACGCAAAGTTTCCAAATGCTTTTCTCTTGCTGCACGACCAAACAACGGAATTTCCGGGAAGGTGGAATAACGCAATTCACGTTCCGACACCTGAACCACGACACCGGCATTTAATTCTTGCGCCGATAAAACACTGTCATCAAACGCATTCGGATCGCCTTCAATTAAGTAGAGATCATCCGGACAATCTTGTAGATCCTGCAACAACGGTTTTACCGCTTCTAAATCCCGCACCACGATCGCGTGGCGCGCCGGTCCATATAATGCAGAAAAATAAGGCGCATCGCTAATATCAACATCATCGTATAATTCAGAAAGCAACACGCCACCGAATTTTTCAGCCAACTGATTTAAACGTGGATCTTCCGAACCGTCCGGCTGCGTTAAACGCAAAATTTGTTGCTCTAGGTGCTCTTTTTTCTGTTGTAATTGATCGCGTAAAATCACCAATTCACGTTCTTTATTAAGCTGAACCTGCATAAAATCCATTACACTTTGTGCACTTTGGAACTGCTGACTCACCTGTTCCTGAATACGCTCCAATGCCGCCTGTGCAGTTAGCCATAATGGTGCTTTTTGGGCATATTGTTGATATAACGCTTGATAGTGATCCCGTTGCTGACGCAAACCTGAACGCTGTTCAATCAAAGCGTTTAATTGCTCTTCCAACTCTGCTCCAATCTCTTCTTGCTGCAACGCATAATGCTCTAGCATTTCCGCACTATTCAAGGCTTGCCCAGATTGTTGGTTAAACACTGCTAATTGTTGCTGTACTCGGCGTTGCTGTTCAGCCTTTTGTTGTAATTCAGTCAATTTAGACTTTAATGTATTTGCTTGTTGTAACTGCAATTTTTGTGCAGGGTAATCGCGTAAGATCTGTTTAGCTGCCTCATAAGCCTGATCACGAGCAATATTTTCATCGTGAATCTTGCAAACCAACTGATACGCTTTATCAAATTGATTTTTTGCAATATCCGCCACCGATAATTTCTGCTCCAGCTCCAACACACGTTCAGTCAGCACTTCTGCCTGTTCTTCAAACTCCGCTTGATACTGTTCCGCACTCTCCGCTGTTAAAGTGGTAATGCCGGTAATATTCTTGGCTTTTTCCAAAGTTTGAACTGCTTGTTGATACTGCACACTACGAGTCTGCTGTGCGTTTAATGCTTGTTGATAATCGGCTAATTGATCACGGATGGATTCAATCTCTTCCTCTATTGCTTCAACCTGTTCTCGTTGCGTTTCAAGATTGATTTGTGCCTCTTCAACAATACCTTGTTGTTCTTCAATATTTTCTGTTAATGATTCAACATCTTGTTGATAACGTTCAATTTTTTCTTGATGACGCTGTGCATTTACCACCAAATTGTAATGATCATTGGCACTTTGATAATCAATTTCTAATGCTTTTTCCGCCTCTTTCAGTTGGCTGACCTCCCGACTGAAATCAACGATATTATGCTGTGCTAAATTGAGTTGCTGCTTAGTGTTAAACAATTCGTGACGTTGTGACAAAATCGCTTCGATATTATGTCTACGTTCATTGGCGTGACGCATATAATCTGCTGCCACATAGTCAGTGGATTGCGTAATTAAATGTTTGAATAAATCCCGATCCGCTTGTGTGACTTTAATCGCTTCCAGCGTCATACGATTTTCACGCAATGCCACTTCCATATCTTGGAATGCTTTTTTCACCCCAACATTTTCCGGTAATAAGTAATCACGCAATGATCTGGTGATCGCAGAAGAGATACCGCCGTAAAGTGAAGCTTCAATTAATTTATAAAATTTACTGCGATCGGAAGAAGAGCGTAACCGTTTCGGAATAATGCCCATATCAAACATAAAACTGTGGTAATCAGCAACGGAATGATACTGCTTAAAGCCGGCACCTAATTGCTCCACTTTCTCCTTAACTTCATTCAATCCGATAACTTTCGCTTGTGTTTCGGAAATTTTATCGGTGAAAACTTCTGTCGGTGAAATTGATAAAGACAATCCTTGAACGGAGAACGCTTTAATGTCTACTTTACGATCCCGTCCTGCAATCTGTTGCAGACGCACCCCTACCAATGCACGTTGGCGATGGGAATTAATGGTATCGAGGATCGCATAACAGACACCCGGGCGTAATTTTCCATATAAGCCTTTATCTCGAGAACCGCCGGAAGCTCCTGCTTCAGTGGTATTTCTAAAATGTAACAAGGTTAAATCGGGGATCAATGCGGTCACGAACCCTGCCATTGTGGTCGATTTTCCGGCACCGTTACCACCGGACAAGGTTGTTACCAAATCATCAAGATCAAACGTACGTGCAAAAAAACCGTTCCAGTTAATTAAGGTCAAAGAACGAAACTTACCACGCTCTGCATCACTGTTTTTGTTTGTCGGTGCAACTTGTGGCTCTAATGTTTCCATTTGCAAATCCGCCATTATGCCTCCCCTTCTTCACTATTTTCATCTAAATCTTCGTCAATATCGTCTTGTTCCGCTTCAATTTGTAATGAATCCGGTGTCGCTATTTCTCCCTCGCGGATTAAACGTAATTGCGCCGCCTGTAAATCTTCTCCGCTGCGCACTTCTGCACCGAAACGGAAAACCGCCTCCGAAATAATAAATTTACCGCTGTTTTGTTCACCTACAGTTTGCAACATCCCTAAACGGCGTAAGCGACCAATTGCGGCACGTACTTTTTCCGCCAATTTTTGTTTATCCAAATCTGAACCGCTGGAACGCTGATTAACCGCTTTCAACAATTTATTTTCATCCGCAAGATTAAGCAGTTCGTCATACACTTCCTGTACAGTGAACACGCCTTGTTGTGCCAGACGTTCCGGGCTTAAATAGAGATAGCACAACACTTTACCGACCAACATTTCCAATTCTGACAATACACTGCGTGCAATTAAGGTGGTCGCTTTCGGTCGCAAATAGAAAAAGCCTTCCGCTGCGCGAATCAACTCAACATTATAACGACGATAGAACAATTCCAATTCCGTTTGAAAATCCATTAAAAAGGCGTGTGGATCGAGTTGATCAATACTGATATGTCGTCCGGAACGTAATTGGCTGTCAACAACAGGAAATAACGGATTTGCAATGGCGATTGCCAACTTTGCCGGGATAGGTTCGTAAGAGGTAGTTTCACTCATAATTTGTTCGCTTATAAAAATCTATTTTTTCGGTTGATTATTATATTCATCAATTGGGTGTGCTTGAACTTCTGCACCAAAATCATTAATCGGTTGCCATTGTGGCACGTTGCCGCTGAAATCTTGGCTCGCAATTCCCAATCTTACCGCCTGATCAACAATAATTTTGGCGACATCAAAGTGTTGTGATTGCGGATAACGCTCAAGCTGTTGACGTAACAACTCACTCAATTCAATCGGTTGTTTCGTTTCGTAATAGCGGATTAACAGTGTTTGCATCGCTTCGCTGATCTGTTCGTGTACCGTCTGCAATGATTCATATTCCAACTCTGTCGGCAATTCACCTAATGCCTCTTCTTCACGCAATGCCAACTCTTCATCACGCAGATCAATCAGACGCTCCGCTTGCACGTGCCACAAATAAAACGGTGCATCAAAATAATCAGCAATTGAACGGCGTAAACGTTGTGCAAACACACGGTTTTTATCCAAATCGATCGCTGTACGAATAAATTTATGCACATAACGGTCATAGCTGATCCATAAATCGATCGCTTGCTGTCCCCAGCTGATAATGCGGTCTAACTTAAGTTGTAGACTGATAATAAGCTGTTCTACAAAATCCAACTCGGCACGTCCGACAATACAATCCTGAATACGCAATAAACCTGCTTGTAATTTATCGCCGGCAGCGTTCAATGTGTCCTGTAATTCACGCAAATTACCGGATGTTTCATCCAATAACCGTTCACAACTGGAAATTGCCGCTTGCCAATCTTTGCTTAATAATTCCGCAATTTCCTCTTTGGTTTGATGTTGGCTTTCATCCATAATACGCTGCGAAAGATCAATGCTGTCAAAAATCTCCGCCACCGAATATTTCAACGGTGCAAACACTTCACGCCGCCAATAATATTCATCACCGTCATTTTCTGCCGCTTCGGCAGCACGTTGAATTTCATCGGCAACAATCGAAAGCTGTACGGAAAGACGCAACGCTGAGAATTCCCGTTGACGAATATAATAATCGGAAATGCCCACGCCCAGCGGCGTTAAGCGATAAATTGCCAAACCTTCCGTAAATTCGCTGCTAAAGCGATTCAATAGGCGTTGTTTGACTAAATCATTGATAGCATTATTTGCACGTTGTACAAGCGTATCTTCCGATTGCCCTAATGCTTTGGAAACGTGGCGAAACAGATCGACCAAGTCGCCTTCTTCCATTTCACCGGCGAAACGCTCATTATTAAAAATAGTGATCGCTAAAAGAAACGCTAATCGATCGGTACTTAAGCTAAGATTAAATTCTCGCTCCTTGACCCACGACACTAATTCAGGAATGGTTTGAGTTGAATCACTCATTATTGGTTACCTAAACAACTGAGATTTATTTTGATCAAAATAACTAAATATGCGTTATTCTAGCAAAAAAAGCTGATTTCTCTAAAGGTTATTTCATTGCAGTAACGGAGAAAAATCCCCACCGCAGTGGGGATAATAAAGGATGAATTATTGTTTTTTCTTAACTACTAACCCTGCAGGTGCCTGTGCAACCGGCATAATTTCAATACGGTTAATATTCATATGTGGCGGACATTGAGCAATCCAAGCAACGGTATTGGCAATATCTTCCGGCGTAATGTAATCCACATTCGCATAAAGTGCCGCAGCTTTGGCATCATCGCCGTGGAAACGAACATTTGAAAATTCAGTACCACCACAAAGACCAGGTTCAATATTGGATACACGAATTGCAGTTCCAACCAAATCTGCACGCAAATTCAAGCTGAACTGCTTCACGAACGCTTTCGTTCCACCGTAAACATTACCGCCCGGATATGGATAAGTGCCGGCAATTGAACCTAAATTCACAATTAAGCCACGATTGCGTTCCACCATACCCGGTAAAACAGCGTGTGTTACCGTTACTAACCCGGTGATATTAGTTGCAATCATCTGCTTCCAATCTTCTAAAGAAGAATCTTGTGCTGCACCGATACCCAACGCCAAACCGGCATTATTGACCAAAATATCGATCGCTTTCCACGCTTCCGGCAATTCCGCTATTGCCTGCAATGTCGCCTTCTCGTCTGTAATATCAAACGCTAACGGTAGGCAATTCTCACCAATCTCCTGTTGTAATGCGAGCAGCCGCTCTTTACGGCGAGCCGTTACAATCACTTTATGTCCTTCTTGTGCCAGTTTACGCGCAATGGCTGCACCGAATCCGGCACTTGCTCCTGTAATTAATGCAATCATATTTTTTCTCCTTCGTTATCGTTGATAAGACGACATTACTATAGATCATTTATTGGTTAAAATTCAATAAAAAATAAATAAAATTAGATAAAATCTAAATAATATTGAAAAATATTAATTTTATGATAATTTTTATCCTAATTTTTTGATGTTATGGAGGTTGTATGTTGTTGAGTGATAAATTGGCTGCTGCTACCGTTATCTTTTTCTGGGGAATCAATTTCTATTTTATGAAATTAGGGGTGGAAGAGATCGATCCGATGTTGTTGGGATGCTTACGATTTATCTTTGTCATCTTCCCCCTCATCTTTTTTATTCCGAAACCTAAAGTCGCTTGGCGTTGGTTACTGCTCTACGGTTTCATCAGCAATTTTGCACAATTTGCCTTTATGTTCAGTGCAATAGCCACCGGACTCGCAACCTCCTTAATCGCATTAGTTGTACAATCACAAGCATTTTTCACTGTATTGATTGCCGTCTTTTTTCTCGGGGAAAAAGCGCGTGCCAATCAATGGCTGGCAATTTTCATTGCTATTTTCGGTTTTATATTAATCGCTATAGGACAACAACATAGTCAAATTCCACTGGTCGGTTTATTGTTAGTTTTCGCTTCCGCCTTTTCTTGGGCATTGGGCAATATTGTTGTGAAAAAAATCAATCGGATTGATCCCTTTGCTCTAGTGGTTTGGGGCAATTTACTGACACCGCTTTGGTTTTTACTCTTTAGTTATCTTCAACACGATAGCGATTTTATTCTGCAACAATTACATCATCTAGGCTGGCATAGTTGGGTTTCCGCTACTTTTCTTGCCTATTTCGCCACCATTATCGGTTACGGATTATGGGTTAAATTGTTAGCAAAATACCCCGCCGCCAAAATTACACCACTTTCTTTGGGTGTGCCCATTATCAGTATGTTATTCGCTTTCTGCTTTTTAGACGAAAGTTTGAACCGCTATCAGTGGCTAGGTGTGGTTATCGTTATGCTGAGTTTAATCATCCATCTGTTCGGACATCGTTTTTTACGCCTTAAAAATTGAAACTTTTTAATTAATTCTAATTTTTATTAGATAAAAATCTATTTTTAGATCTTATTGTTAAAAAATTTATAAAAATTTTTATAATTTATTGTTGATCTTAAAATTTCAATTTGATATAACTTAACTCAAGTTCTCTTTTTTAAGATATTTTTCAATTTTAAGCGTAAATTACTAAGGAGTATCTAATGAAAACTGCAAAATTTTATGGTTTATCTAAAATTAAAAAGCCGGTATACCGTACATTATTACGCCAAGGTACTGTACTGCTCTGTTCTGCGCTCTGGTTAGGACAAGTCAGCGCAATAACATTAGACGAAGTGAAAGCACGTGGTTATCTCGCCGTGGCAACAGAAGATGATTACGCCCCATTTGAAATGATCAAAGACGGCAAACCGGAAGGTTTCACTCACGATTTAGTTGCTGAATTGAAAAAATATGCCTCATTTCAAATTAAACAGGACATTATGCCGTGGACAGGATTATTGCCATCCGTTTTATCAGGAAAATATGACGCGGCATTAACCGGTGCAGTAGTTTCAACCGAGCGTTTAGCTCGTTTTGATTTTACTCCGCCGGTTGCGATAGCTACACACTACACCATTTTCCGTAGCAAAGATGACAGCATTAAAACGATTGCGGATTTAGACGGCAAAACATTGGGTGTTCAAGCAGGCAGTGTTGCATTAGCAAGATTACCGGAATTAGCCGAAATGTTGGCAAAAACCGGCGGTAAATTAGGAAAAGTAGTGGAATACACCTCCAATCCGGAAGCTTATGCCGATTTGGCTAACGGTCGCTTGGATTATGTGGTAACCGCTTATGCCGGGGCAAAAATGTTGACAACACAACGCAGCAAAGTTTTCAGAATGGGAATGGCGGTTTCCGGTCCGGGTTATCACGCTTGGCCGGTACCGAAAGAAAGCCCGGAATTACTCGCCTTTTTAAGCGACTTTATCCGTCATTTACGCGAAAGCGGCAAACTGGCTGAACTTCAACAAAAATGGTTTGGTGAAAGTATGACGGATCTGCCGACAGAAGCGATTACATCAGTAGAACAATTTAAAGAAATGACGCGTGTTAAATAATGATTGAGTGGGATCGCCCACTCACGAGTAAACATAAATGAGGTGAAAACTATGGAAACAAGTGAATGGATGATGTTATTGGAAGGGGGATTCACGACATTATGGTTATGTATCGTTTCCATTGCGATTGGCTTATTTTTAGGGTTAATCATTGCACTTATTCGATATTTTAATGTGCCGATTTTGGCACAGCTGATGGCGATATACACCAGTTTTGCCCGTGCGATTCCCTTAGTGACGTTAGTGCTTTTTGTGTTTGTCGGATTTCCGGCTGTAGGGTTGGAATTAGATAGAAATATTGCTGCAATTTTGGCATTAGTGATTAATACCTCTGCCTTCAATGCTGAAATTTGGCGCAACGCATTCCACGCCTTCTCTCGCGAACAATTGGAAGCGGCAAAGGCTTCAGGAATGACACCATTATTAACATTTAGACGAATTATGTTGCCACAGATGCTATTAACCAGTTTACCGGGTTTGGTGAATGAAATGAGTTTCTTGGTGAAAGCAAGTCCAGCAGTCGCCGTGATTGGTGTGGTCGATTTAACTCGTGTTACCAATCGAATTGCCGCCGTCACCTATGAACCGTTGCCACCTATTTTAGCCGCTTGTGTGCTTTATATGGTGCTAATCGGATGTATGTTGAAGTTACAACGCTGGTCGGAACGTTATGTTCATCGTTTAGCCGGTTAAGGAGAAAATTATGCAAACCTGGACAATATTATGGCAACAGCGTCAACAATTTATAGATGGTTTTTTAACAACAATTGATTTGTTTCTGATTTCGGCAGTCGTCGCCTTTTTACTCGGTATTTTGGCGCTCTTCCTATTGGAGGACAAACAATCCGTCTGCCGTAAAGTGGTGTTATTAGTCATAGATACAATGCGAACATTACCGTTCTTAATTTATGCCTATTTACTGTATTACGGTTTGCCGGCATTCGGTGTCACTCTGGATGCGTGGACAGCAGGATTAATTGCGTTAATCACATACCACGGTGCTTATTTCGCAGAAATATTTCGTGGCTTACGCGACACCTTGCCACCGGGACAGATTGAAGCGGCACTTAGTCACGGTTTCAGCCGCAATAAAATGATGTTGTTATTGGTTCTGCCTCAACTTTTACTGCGCTCCAGTGCCTTACTGGCAAACCAATTAGTCTATTTATTAAAAGATACAGCATTTTTAACCATTATCACATTAAAAGAATTAACCGGCGTAGCCGCTGCGATACAAGCAACCTATTTTATTCCGATTGAAGCTTTTGTGGTGGCAATCGCACTTTACTGGTTAGTGAGTTTTGGAATTGATCAAATAATGAAATTAGTGAAAAAAGCCGCTGTTACAAGAGGATTAAGTTATGAGCAAAGCAACATTCGCCGTTGAAATAAAAAGTATCTCAAAAAGCTTTGATGGAATCGAAGTCCTACGTGACATTACCATCAACGTAGAAAAAGGAAAGACAATCAGTATCTTAGGGCCGTCAGGTTCAGGCAAATCAACATTGTTGCGTTGTATCAACTGGTTGGAACAGCCTGATCGCGGAAAAATCTTGATTGCCGGTCAGCGTATTGGGGTAACGGATAAAGGCTTGGCACAGCCTATTGGTGAACTTGCCAAAATCAGAGCCAAAACTGCAATGGTATTTCAAAGTTTTAACCTTTGGCCACACCTTACTATTTTAGGCAATGTGATTGAAGCACCGGTTCACGTGCTTGGTGTGCCGAAGCAACAAGCAATTGAGGAAGCAAAAATTTTATTGAAAAAAGTCGGTATGGATCATAAAGCGGACAGCTACCCTTGGTCTTTATCCGGAGGGCAAAAACAACGTGTTGCTATTGCCCGTGCATTAGCAATGAAACCGGAAGTGATCCTTTTTGATGAACCCACTTCCGCACTTGATCCGCAATTAGTTGATGAAGTGCTTGGCGTGATGAAAGATTTGGCAAAAGAAGGCTACACAATGATTGTAGTGACACACGAAATGGAATTTGCTCGTCAAGTCAGCCACGAAGTGGTCTTTATGGATAAAGGTTTAGTAGTGGAACGTGCTGAACCTGAAATTTTTTTTACTCAACCGAAATCACCACGATTAATTGAGTTTCTTGGGCGCTATCTCGGTTAATCATAAACGTAACTTAACAGAAACAGTAATATACAGGAGTAAACTATGAGCGATCTACACAACTCAGCATCACAAGCCGCTATCGACCCAGCTCGCGGTGAACAAGTCTATCAAGATGACCGTGACTATGTGTTCCATTCTTGGTCGGCACAAGCCAAAATTAGCCCGGTTCCTATCGCAGGCGCACAAGGCAGCGTCTTTTGGGATTATAACGGCAAAGAGTATTTAGATTTTGCTTCACAGTTGGTTAACGTCAATTTAGGACATCGTCATCCGAAATTGATCAAAGCTATTCAAGATCAATTAGATGTGTTGCCAACAATTCAACCGGCAATAGCCAATGAAACTCGAGGTAAGTTGGCAAAATTAATTGCCAATGCTGCTCCGGGTGATCTAAACCACGTTTTCTTTACCAATGGGGGTGCGGATGCCAACGAAAATGCGGTGAGAATGGCACGTTTACATACCGGACGCCGTAAAATTTTAACTTTTTATCGCTCTTATCACGGTGCCACCTCTACGGCTATCGCATTAACCGGTGATCCGCGACGTTGGGCAAGTGAAACCACCTCCGATCCGGCAGTTGTACACTTTTTCGGACCTTACGCCTATCGTTCTGCTTTCCAATCAAGCAATGAAGAGGAAGAGTGCCAACGCGCGATTGCACATTTGGAAAATGTCATTCAGTTCGAAGGCGCAGGTACAATCGCTGCCATTATGATGGAAACTGTGGTCGGTACAAACGGCGTGTTAGTGCCACCAAAAGGTTATTTGCCGGCAGTGCGTGCGATTTGTGATAAATATGGGATCTGTATGATTTGTGATGAAGTGATGGTCGGCTTCGGGCGTACCGGTAAATTATTCGCCATTGAGAATTTCGGCATTGTGCCTGATCTTCTCACTTTTGCTAAAGGCGTTAACTCCGGTTATGTACCGTTAGGTGGGGTATTAATGAGTGAAGCAATTTTTGACACCTTTAAAGAACGTGTTTATCCGGGTGGATTAACTTATTCCGGTCATCCGTTAGCCTGTGCGCCGGGTGTAGCCACTTTTGAAGTATTCGCCGAAGAAAAAATTCTGGAACGTGTACAGGATTTAGCACAACGTGTGATCAAACCGAAATTAGCGGAAATGAAAGCAAAACATAAATCGCTCGGTGAATGGCGCGGTATTGGTATGTTCTGGGCACTTGAATTAGTGAAAAATCAACAAACTCGTGAAAAATTAGTGCCTTACAACCCGACACCGGAACAATATCGTCCGGTATTGGAAACCGTAGCGGAGTGTAAGAAAAATGGGGTTTGGCCGTTCCACCACTTCAATCGTATCCATATTGCACCACCGCTCACTATCAGTGAAGAAGATCTAGTCAAAGGCTTGGATATTATTGATCAGGCATTGAGTATTGCTGATAAATATGCAGATTAACTTCCCCCTTTAGTGTATGAGGGCGTAAGCCCTCTTTTTTATCCTTATCTTTATCCTTGTCATAATTACTCAAGCCCAAATAGCCTACCTCAAAAGGGAGTTTTTCCGTCTAAACCGATAAATCTGTTGCAAAAAAAACATAACTCCGTACCATATCAAGCCGATTTTGACTACCCGGTAAATAACAACAATGTCTATGGAAAAAAAGCAGATTTATAACTTAAACAAATTACATAAACGTTTACGCCGTGAAGTGGGTAAAGCCATTGCTGATTTTAATATGATTGAAGAGGGCGATCGTGTAATGGTATGCCTGTCCGGAGGGAAAGACAGCTATACCCTGCTCGATATTTTATTGAATTTAAAATTGAATGCGCCGGTAAATTTTGAAATTGTTGCGGTTAATTTGGATCAGAAACAACCCGGTTTCCCTGAAGAGGTGTTACCAACTTATTTACAACAATTAGGCGTGGAATACAAAATTGTCGAAGAAAATACTTACGGTATCGTTAAAGAGAAAATTCCGGAAGGAAAAACAACTTGTTCGCTCTGTTCTCGTTTACGCCGCGGTATTTTATACCGTACCGCTACCGAATTAGGTGCCACTAAAATTGCATTAGGGCATCATCGTGATGATATGTTGGAAACCTTATTTTTAAATATGTTCTATGGAGGTAAGATGAAAAGTATGCCGCCTAAACTGATTAGCGATGATGGCAAACAGATTGTTATCCGCCCGTTAGCCTATTGTCGGGAAAAAGACATTGCTCGTTATGCGGAAGCAAAACAATTCCCGATTATTCCTTGTAATCTATGTGGTTCACAACCGAATTTACAACGTCAAGTTATTAAGGAAATGTTACAACAATGGGATCGCCAATATCCCGGCAGAATCGAAACAATGTTCAGTGCATTACAAAATATTGTTCCTTCTCATCTGTGCGATGCTAAATTGTTTGATTTTAAATCAATTCAACGTGGTGTATCGTTAGAAAATATTGAGGGCGATATTGCCTTTGATAAGCCTGATTTGCCAACCGCACCACTGTTGCCGGATGAAGAAAATGACTTCCTTGAACAGACTCAGATTGCATTTAAAGAGGTCATTTAACCATTTTCTTTTCTTTGTTTGAATTAGCGTTTTAAACTTGAGGAAAATATCAAACCTGATACAACATAGCATTGATATTTTCCTCATTTTTATGTCTGAGATTTTATCTATCCGTTCTCAAAGTCTTTTTCCATCAAGCTATCTTCATACGTACAAGCTCTTATCTTTTTTTTCTTACTATCATTTTGGGGCTGAAGTAGATTAGCGTTAAATCTGACACCATTTCCGCAGGATTTTGAGCTGTTGAGATGGTGTCCCATAGTTGAAACGAAACTCACATTCTTTCAAAAAAAGAGGGAAAGATTTTCGATCAATTCCATTATACTTTCTTAGCACACGCTTTGCTTGATTCCAAAAATTCTCTATCCCATTAATGTGATTTCGCCGCTCAGCAAAATGAGTACTGTGGTTAATTCTATAGTGCGTAAACTCACTAACATCTAGCACATCATAGCTATGATAACAATCTGTAT
>NZ_KB903720.1 GCF_000379785.1 Gallibacterium anatis DSM 16844 = F 149
AGTTATCAACAGTTATTAGCTGAGCACAATATTGTGCAGAGTATGTCAAGGAAAGGCAATTGTTTAGATAATGCCGCGATGGAGAGTTTCTTTGGTCGGATGAAAGTGGAATGTTTTTATGGCAAAACTTTCGAAAACATTGAAGAACTTGAATCTGTTATCAAAGAATATGTTCGTTATTACAATGAGGAAAGAATACAATTAAAATTAAATGGACTGAGCCCTGTTCAATACAGAATTCAGTCCTTAAAATAACAGTCTAACTTTTCGGGGTCAGATCACGTTTGGATAGGGCTTTTCTTTAGATTTTAGACTCAATGTAAGGAAAAACTATGCTCAACATAACGCATTTGGATCATTTGGTTTTAACCGTTAAAGATATTGATGTTTCAGTGGCGTTTTATCAAAAATTGGGAATGAAGAAGCAGTTATTTTTGGGTGGTAGAGTGGCGTTGCAGTTTGGACAACAAAAAATTAACTTGCACCAATTAGGAAAGGAATTTGAGCCAAAGGCTAAACAAGTGCAGGCTGGAAGTGCGGATCTCTGCTTTATTGTGTCTGAGCCGTTAGAACAGGTGTTAGATTATTTAAAAGAGCAGCATTTAAGTATTGAAGAGGGGATTGTAGAGCGTACCAGTGCGGTTGGAAAAATTCGTTCTATTTATTTACGTGATCCCGATGGTAATTTAATTGAACTGTCAAATTATCAATAGAATATAGAAAAAATGCCTACGAGGATGTAGGCATTTTAACCGATTATTCGCTAATTTCTTTCATTTCCAACGGTGGTGGTGTGATTCGAGTGACTAATAGCTGGTCGATTTTATAGTGGTCAATATCGACAACTTCAAATTTAAATCCTTCAAATTCAACCGCATCCGCTGGGCGTGGAATTTTTCTTAGACGATACATCATAAAGCCGGCGATGGTTTCGTAGTTTTCCCATTCCGGAAAGTCGGTATCAATGGATAAAGCGTGTTTTACGTTTTCAATCGGCGTTGAACCCTCGATTAACCACGAATTTTCATCACGTTTAATGATTTGTTGATCCTGTTCAATCGGCGCAACCCAATCTCCCATTACCGTCATCATAATATCGGATAATGTAATAACGCCAACCACTAATGCATATTCGTTCATTACGACGGCAAATTTCTCTTTGGTTGCACGGAAACGGTCTAATAATTCCGATAGCGTTAATGTATCCGGAATAATCAAAACATTACGAATGGTCGATTCATTAAGTTGGATCATTGATTGATTATTTAAAATTTTCACCAAAATATCTTTGGTATCGACATAACCAATGACCTGATCAATATTTTCGTTACAAACCAAAAACTTAGAATATGGATAATCAGCAATTTTTTGGCGAATACTTTGTTCGGATTCTTTTAATGTGAAATAGACCACATTTTCTCGTGTGGTCATACTGGATGGCACGGTGCGTTCTTCCAATTCAAACACATTTTCAATGAAGTGATGTTCCTGTTGTTGTAATACACCCGCCTGTGCACCTGCGTCCACAACCGCCGAAATATCATCAAAAGTAATGTTATCCTCGCGGTTAATATTCATTTTGAAAAGCCGAAAAATAGTATTGGCAATGGCATTGATGATCCAAGTAAAAGGCTTGCAGATCAGAATAAAAATATTAATCGGATGGATCAATGTTACTGCAATTTTCTCCGGTGCAATCATTGCCATTCGCTTAGGCATTAAATCAGCGAAAATGATAAAGAGAGAAGTTACCAACGAAAATGATAAGGTAAATCCGATAGTTTCCGCCCATTCTCCCTGATAAAACTCTTCAACCAAGCCGACAAAATAGGGGCGAAACGCAGATTCGCCCAAAATCCCGCCTAAAATAGCAACCGCATTTAAGCCGATTTGCGAGGCAGCAAAAAAATCAGCTGAATTTTCTTGTAAAAACAATACTTTATTTGCTCGCTCATCGCCACTTTCCGCAAGCAGTTTTAATTTGATTTTACGTGCACCGGCAATCGAAATTTCTGAAATGGAAAGAAAACTTGAAGCGGCAATTAAAGCAACAATAACAATAAGATTTTGAAAAATAGTCACAAAACACCTATCAACAGTTAAATATTTACTTACCAAAACCACCGCTATTGTACTCGAAAAAGAGAGAGAACGGCTAATTTCACCGATTTTATTTATCGAAATAAGCAAAATATCGTTTAGCAAAGTGGTTATTTTAAGCTGTAAAAGAAATCTACCATATCGGGTAATTGTTTTTACGAGGAGTAAACCTTACCATTTTAGTCAGATATTACCCTTATAACCTCTGAGGAGAGATTTATGACAGCAGCGTCTCAACAAAATTATTTTTCTGATGCAGATGTGCAAAAATGGCGTACGGCAGATTATCACGAAGTGATTTCTTTTGTGGAAAACGGTTATCACCAACGTCATCGTCAACAGTTGCCGGAGTTAATTAAATTGGCGCAAACCGTTGAACAGGTTCACGCCGACAGTCCAAATTGCCCGGCTGGCAGTGCTTCTATTTTAGATAAAATTTATCAAGATCTTGATATGCATATGCGGAAAGAAGAGCAGATTTTGTTCCAAATGATTAAAGCCGGTCAATATGCAATGGCAAGAATGCCGATTCAAGTAATGTTGGCGGAACACGATGAAGCGGAAGAAGATGTGAGAACATTATTAACTTTAACGCGTAATTTAACGCTGCCGGAGGGAGCCTGTGGCACTTGGCAAGCACTTTACAGCGGTATTGAGAAATTTATTGCCGATCTTCACGAGCATATTTATTTCGAAAATGAGATTTTCTTCCCGAGAGTCGTGTCCGAAGGACAATAATTTTATCTCCCTCCTTGAAAAAACTGCACCATCGTGTGCAGTTTTTTTATTCTGCAACAGAACTATTGGATTTAAAACATTGTCAAAGCGTGGCTGATTTATTTAGATGAGGAATTTTTTGTTTATGCAGAAAATAGCATTGTCAATGCGATCGTCCACCTTAATTGGTTTGGTTGCACTCTATTTTACGCTGATCTTAAATTACGCATTTTATGCCAAAGTGCTTACCATTCATCCTTTTACCGGTGCAGCAGGAGATTACTTTTTATTAACTGTTCCGTTCTTTGTCTTTTTTGTGCTAAATGCGGTATTTCAAATTTTAGCACTACCGTTATTGCATAAGGTGATTATGCCGGCGTTGCTGATCATCAGTGCAGCGATTGGTTATAGTGAAGTTTTTCTAGATGTCTATTTTACAACTGATATGTTGGAAAATGTGTTGCAGACCAATTTTGCTGAAAGTTCCAGAATGATGACATTGCCTTATATTGCTTGGATTGTCGGCTTTGGTGTCGTGCCGGCACTATTATATTTATGGGTAAGAGTTGATTATCGTGTTTGGTATAAAGAAATTGGTTACCGGATCGGTTTAATTGTGCTTTCAGCAGTGGTAATTGTTGGTATTGCAAAAGTTTTCTATCAGGATTACGCCGGATTTGTGCGAAATAACAAGAGTGTGCCGGCATTAATTGTACCCTCTAATTTTATCAGTGCTGGCATTAATGAGATTAAACGCATTCGTGAAGCGAATATGCAGTACACACAATTAGGCTTGGATGCTGCGCAAGAAAAACCAGATGATTATCGCCACTTTACTGTATTGGTTGTTGGAGAAACCACCCGAGCGCAAAATTGGGGGTTAAACGGTTACCAACCACAAACGACACCGTTATTGGCGGCACGAGGAAAACAGATTATTAATTTTAGAAATGTTTCCAGTTGTGGTACAGCGACCGCACTTTCAGTGCCTTGTATGTTTTCGGGTATGGGAAGAGATGGTTATGATGCAGTTAAGGCATCTCATCAAGATAATATTTTGGATGTGTTGCAGCGTGCTGGTGTAGAAGTGATCTGGTTAGATAATGACAGCGGTTGTAAGGGAGTATGTGAACGTGTTCTGAATAAAGATATTACGGCAACCAATGATCCTCAGTATTGTAAGGATGGTGAATGTTTGGACAATATTTTATTATCGTATATTGATGATGTAATTAAAAAAACGCATAAAGACACAGTGCTAGTTTTGCATACAATTGGTAGTCACGGCCCAACTTATTATGAGCGTTATTCCGAACAGTACCGCCGTTTTACCCCGACTTGCGATACCAATGAAATTCAGAAATGTAGCAATGAACAATTAGTGAACACCTATAACAATGGAATTTTATATATCGATCAATTTTTAGATAAGGTCATTGCGAAAGTTGAGGCGCATCCGGAGTTAGAAGCGGCGGTTTATTATTTGTCCGATCACGGCGAATCACTAGGCGAAAATGGCGTTTATTTACACGGTACACCATATGCGATTGCACCGGAACAGCAAACGCGTATTCCAATGATAATGTGGTTTTCAGATCGCTTTAGGCAGAATGAAAATATTGATTTCGATTGTCTAGAACGAAATGCTCAGCAACAATCTTATTCACACGATAATTTATATAGCACCTTATTTGGTTTAATGGATATGAACCCGAATACATCGGTATATAAGAAAGAGTTGGATATTATTACGCAGTGCAAAAAACCGTAATTTTAACGGATAGAAAAGAAAACAGAGGGCGTTGTTAAGCCCTCTGTTGTTTCTGTTGGTTAAAAATGCGAAATGCCTTAATTTTCGCTAAGGAAACCACCGCTTTGATGTTTCCACAATTTGGCATAAAGTCCGTTTTGAGCCAATAATTCGCTGTGCGTTCCCTGTTCCACAATATGACCTTTATCCAGCACAATTAGGCGATCCATCGCCGCAATCGTGGAAAGACGGTGAGCAATGGCAATAACGGTTTTATTTTCCATCATTTTATCTAAACTTTCTTGAATGGCGGCTTCAACTTCGGAATCCAATGCGCTAGTTGCTTCATCCAATAATAAAATTGGTGCATCTTTTAACATTACACGAGCGATAGCAATGCGTTGACGTTGCCCTCCGGAAAGCTTAACACCTCGTTCACCAACGTGAGCGTCATAACCGTGGCGACCTTGTGCATCACTTAACGTTGGAATAAACCCAGCTGCTTCGGCACGTTCCGCCGCTGAGATAATTTCCTCTTCGCTGGCATCAGGTCTGCCATAAACAATATTTTCACGTACAGAACGGTGTAATAATGAGGTATCTTGCGTAACCAAGCCGATCTGACTGCGCAAACTCTCTTGACGGACATCACAAATATTCTGACCATCAATAGTGATATTGCCTTGATTCGCTTCATAAAAACGTAATAACAAGTTGACGATAGTGGATTTACCCGCTCCGGAACGACCGATTAAGCCCACTTTTTCGCCCAGTTTAATAGTGAGATTAAAGTCGGTTAACAATGGTTTATCCGCTTCATACGCAAAATTGATATGTTCAAATTTAATTTCACCTTGCTGTACCACAAGATCAGTCGCATTGGGTTTATCAACAATTGTATGTGGTTTGGAGAGTGTGTGCATACCATCATTTACCGTACCGATATTTTCAAACAGACGAGCCGCTTCCCACATAATCCAACGAGAAAGATTATTCACTCTCAAAGCCATCGCAATTGCAGTCGCAATCGCACCAACGCCGGCGCTGCCTTTGCTCCATAACCATAATCCTAACAGCCCGGTACTGAGCGTTAATAGAATATTGGTTAAATAGGTGAGCGTTTCTAAAGAGGTTGCCAAGCGCATTTGTGCGTGCACCGTTACCATAAATTCTTGCATTGAGCGTTTAGCATAACCGGCTTCGCGTAAACCGTGGGAAAAGAGTTTGACGGTCGTAATATTGGCGTAAGCATCGGTGACTCGACCGGTCATTAAGGAACGGGCATCGGCTTGACGTTCCGCAGTGTATGCTAATTTCGGAATAAAAATTTTCAGAATCACCACAAACAGCACTAACCAGATAATGAAAGGCAGCACAAACCAACCATCCAATGCAATTAGCACCGCGCCGGAAGTAATGAAATAGACCATCACATAGGTCATTACATCAGACAGCGTTAAAACCGTATCGCGTACCGCCAGTGCCGTTTGCATTACTTTTGCAGAAACACGTCCGGCAAATTCATCTTGATAAAAACCTAAACTTTGCCCCAGCATTAAACGGTGAAAATTCCAACGCAGCCGCATTGGGAAAACGCCTTGTAGCGTTTGCAGATGAATGTTAGAGGCGACAAATGACCAAAGAATGCTGAACAGCATTAACGCTGCCATTGCGATTAATTGCCACTGTTTTTGTTGCCATAATTGTTGTGGTGAATATTGTGATAACCAATCCACCAACACTCCCATAAACTGGAATAAAATTGCTTCCATTGCGCCGATCCCGATAACCATAATGGTGAGCAATAAAATCCAACCGCGCATTCCTTCGGTACAGGACCAAATAAATTTGATCAATCCGTGTTTCGGCACTTCGGGCATTTCATCCGGATAAGGATTAAGCCGCTGCTCAAACCAGCTATAAATGCGATTTAATAACATAATAAATTAATGATCCTCTTGTTTTTCTTGTTGTTTGACTTGATCCCAAATTAAATCCATTTCTGCTAAAGAGACTTGTTCCAGTTGACGACCGGATGCCAGAATGCTTTGTTCAACTTGACGAAAACGGCGTTCAAATTTCAAATTCGCTTTGCGTAAAGCTTCTTCAGGATTAAGTTTCAAATGGCGTGCAACATTAACGCTAGCAAAGAGCAGATCGCCGATCTCCTCTTCTATTGCTTGAGGATTTTGTGGTTGTTTTGAAACTTCATCGCGGACTTCCTGCAACTCTTCTTCAACTTTTTGTATTGTCGGCTCCAATTCCGACCAATCAAAACCTACTTTTGCACAACGCTTTTGCAATTTAGCGGCACGAAGCAAAGAAGGAAGTGCTATCGGCACATTATCCAAAATAGAAAATTGTTCTTTTTGATAACGTTCCTGCTGTTTGATATTTTCCCAATTTTTCAGCACTTCATCGCTGTTTTCGGCTTTAATTTCGCCGAAAACGTGTGGATGACGACGGATAATTTTGTCTGTAATACCATCAATGACATCATCAAGCGTAAATGCGCCTTCTTCTTGAGCTAATTGGCTTAAAAATACGACTTGCATCAATAAATCACCAAGTTCTTCTTTTAATTCTTTGCGATCATCTTGATTAATGGCTCCGACAACCTCATATGCCTCTTCAAGGATGTGAGGCGGCATTGTTTGGTAGGTTTGTTCCAGATCCCAAGGGCAACCACCATTCGGGTCGCGCAATTTAGCGATAATTTCAGCAAATTTTTCTAATTTTGTTGTCATTAAATACTCCATTTTAGAATTAATTTGTATTGGATTTTTAATAGCGTGATCAACCGCAAATTTTTCACTTAATTTTAATGTTAGTATAACATCATAGCTTATTCGATTAGCTGATTATAAATGGAGGAATCATTATGTATAAGCACGTTCTTGTCGCAGTAGACCTTTCTGAAGAAAGTAATGTTTTACTGGCTAAAGCTGTTCAAGTAGCCAAAAACAATGGAGCTAAACTTTCTATTATTCACGTAGATGTTAATTTTTCCGACCTCTATACCGGGTTAATCGATGTAAATATGTCTTCTATGCAAGATCGTATTTCCGATGAAACTCACGATGCCCTTGTTGAATTGGCAAAACAAGCAGGTTATCCGATTACCGAAACATTATGCGGTAATGGCGATCTTGGTACAGTGTTGGCTGATGCCGTAAGCAAATATGATGTTGATATTCTTATTGTCGGACATCACCAGGATTTCTGGAGTAAATTAATGTCCTCAACTCGTCAAGTAATGAACAACATTAACGTTGATATGTTGGTTGTTCCGTTGAAAGATGACGAATAGCGGATTATAGCCTGAAAAAGCCTCTGCGTCTGTTGATTGCAGAGGTTTTTTCTTATCTTTTTGATAGTTAATAATGTGGTGGTGGCGTTTCTTCCGCTTGGGTTGCGATATTGGATGGTTGCACATCTTTTAGTTTTTGTGCGAGATAACGAAGCTGTAATTGCATTTTATCGATGATGAATTGTTGTTCAATCAAGGCTTGGTTAAGTTGTTCAATCGTGTTTTCTTGAAAAGCGACTTTTGTTTCCAGCTCATCCATTCTTGCGATTAAATAATCAAATTGATTCATTATTTGCCTCTTGGGTAACTTGCTTTGCATTATTACTTTGAACAGTTATGCGAAATTCTGAAAAAGTATAGGGAAAAGTTAATAATTTCGTTTAAATTTTAAATATATATTGTATATTTTCTTAAATCATTTTAATCTATTCAACAAAATTTTTATGGCAGTAAAAATCTATTATTTTCTTATGGAGAACAAATAATTATGCGATCTATTCAAAAACTTGCCTTTCTTTCCGGTTTTGTGTTGTTTGCAATGAGCAGCCATAGTTTTGCGGAAGATTCCCAATTAAAAGATAAAAAGTTTATCGAACAATCTTCTTATGCCATCGGTGTATTTTTAGGTAAAAACATTCAACAATCTTTGGATGGGCAGAAATCCTTGATCGAATATGACAATAATAAAATTTTGGATGGCGTGCGCGATACCTTAATGGGAAAAACAACACTTTCAGATGAAGTGCTACAAAAGCAGTTGCAAGAATTGGATGCGCAATTAACAAAAGCGACTCAGGTAGAGTTGGAAAAAGTTGCGAAAGAGAATGAAGAAAAAGGTAAAGTTTATCGCGAAAAATATGCGAAAGAAAAAGATGTAAAACAGACAAAAAGTGGAATTCTTTATCGTATAGAAAAAATGGGTGAAGGTGCTTCACCGACAGAAAATGATACGGTAAAAGTGAATTATCGTGGGAAATTGATTGACGGTACTGAATTTGACAGTTCTTATAAACGTAATCAGCCGATTGAGTTTCAATTGGGACAGCTTATTCCGGGATGGGTTGAAGGAATCGGTTTAATCAAAAAAGGCGGTAAAATTCAGTTGGTATTGCCACCGAATTTAGCTTACGGAGATCAGCAAACCGGTCAGATTCCACCAAATTCAACCTTGATTTTTGATATTGAATTATTAGATGTGAAATCAAACAGCAAGTAATTTAGTTGTTAAAACAATAAAATAAGTAAGAAACGGACAGCAATGTCCGTTCTTAGTTTAAGGATTAATAATAGAGTGCATTAATGTACAGTATGGAAGGCAATAGCGATGAATTTAGACGATGATATTTTTTTACAGGAACAACAGCCATTTAGTAAAGAAGATCATGATATTATTCAATCTTATATTCCTGTGGTGGAGGGCATTGCGGCATTAATCGGCGGACATTGTGAGATAGTGCTTCATTCTTTGGAAAATTTGAAGCACTCTGCTATTTGTATTGCCAACGGTCATAATACCAATCGTAAAGTAGGTTCACCATTAACAGATTTGGCATTGCGCTCATTGCATCAAATGAAAACAGACAGCGTTTCGCAACCCTATTTCACACGAGCCAAAACTAATGGTTTGATGAAATCCATCAGCATTGCCATTCGAAATCCGCAACAACGTATTATCGGTTTATTGTGTATTAATATTAATTTGAATGTGCCGGTGGCGGAATTTGTACAAGGATTTATACCGACACACGAACAGGAAGAGAGTTCTTCAGAAGTTAATTTTGCTTCATCAGTGGAAGAGTTGGTGGCACAAACGGTTGAACAGACCATCGAAGATGTTACCAATGATCGCAATGTGTCGAACAATAATAAGAATAAACAGATCGTTCATTCATTATTTGAGAAAGGCATTTTCGATATAAAAGATGCCATTAATCAGGTGGCGGAAAGGTTGGAAATTTCTCGCCATACTGTCTATTTATATATTCGCCAGATTAAGCAGGATGAATTAAAATAATGCGCTATTTGCTTTCCGTTACGCAACCTGTTTACGGTTCGCAAGCAAGTTATCTTGCTTATCAGTTTGCACAAGCATTGCTTCAAGCCGGTCATACTATTGATCAAGTGTTTTTTTCCCAGTCGGGGGTAACAAATGGCAATGCATTTGTTTATCCCGCTAATGACGAAATCAATTTAGTAAAGCAGTGGCAGCAGCTATCAAAACAACACCAATTTGCGTTAAATCTATGTATCGCCGCATCGCAACGTCGAGGTGTTGTTGATGAAGTAAGTTCGTCAGATGGAACACAAAATAATTTAGCAGAAGGGTTTATGCTTACCGGATTGGGTGAATTCAGCCAAGCAGTTTTAACCGTTGATCGAGTCATTACTTTTTAATAATTCGTTATGAAAGTTGCATTTATTTTTACCCATCCGCCTTATGGCAGTAGCAAAGTAAGAGAAGGTCTTGATGCATTATTGGCGATGTCTGCTTACTGTGATGAAAATGAAATTGCCGTGTTTTTCTGGAATGACGGCATATTGTCTTTATTAAAACAGCAACAGGCGGATGCTGTGTTACAAAAAGATACGGTGGCAATGAGCAAATTATTAATGCTATATGAAATTGAACAATGCTTTGTTTGTGAAGAAGATTTAAAACGTTATCAATGCTCAAAAGAGGCGTTATCTTTGCCTGTGGTAGTACTGGATAATGAAAACTTTTTTAAACGGCTGCAGCAAGCAGAAAAAATCTTAACATTTTAAGGAATGCTATGCTTTATACCTTTGCCAATCGCCAATATGATATTCAATGGTTACAGCAAATTTTTCAACAATTAACGGCGCAAGATATGGTTTTATTATGGCAGGACGGCGTGTTATTACCATTGAAATATCCGACATTATTTAATCAATTGGCGCAGTATTTGTTATTGGAAAATGATGTGGCTGCTCGAGGCATTGCGCCTGTTTTGAGTAAAATAACCACAAATGCAAAATGTATCAATTTATCTCAAACTGTGCAGATTACCGAGGATTATTACCCTCAAATTAATCTCTAAATTCTAATTGTGCAAAATCTTGACATAGTCATCGTTAAAGAATAGAATTCATCGTCCATTCTTCTATGGAATGGGGTTAATTTAACATTCAATAGTGAATAATTTTATTTAAACTGGAGCTTTTTAATGGCAACTATCAACCAATTAGTACGCAAACCGCGTGTGAAAAAGGTTGTAAAAAGCAACGTTCCTGCATTAGAGGCTTGCCCGCAGAAACGTGGCGTGTGTACTCGTGTGTACACAACTACACCTAAAAAACCGAATTCAGCATTACGTAAAGTGTGCCGTATTCGTTTAACTAATGGTTATGAAGTAACTTCCTACATCGGTGGTGAAGGTCATAACTTACAAGAACACTCCGTTGTATTAATTCGTGGCGGTCGTGTTAAAGACTTACCAGGTGTGCGTTACCACACCGTACGCGGTGCATTAGACTGCGCAGGCGTTAAAGATCGTAAACAAGGTCGTTCTAAATACGGCGTGAAACGTCCTAAAGCTTAATGGTTCTCCGTTAAGTAAGGCCAAACGTTTAATTTAGAACATAGATAGCATACAAGACTCCAGAAATAGAGTTTTGGATAACCTGAAGATTTAATATACGGAGAAAAAACCATGCCACGTCGTCGTGTGATTGGTCAACGCAAGATTCTTCCAGATCCAAAGTTCGGATCAGAATTACTTGCAAAATTTATTAATGTTTTAATGGTAGATGGTAAAAAATCTATCGCTGAAAAAATTGTTTATACTGCTTTAGATACATTAGCGCAAAGAACTGGCAAAGACCATTTGGAAGCGTTTGAAGCAGCATTAGAAAATGTTCGTCCTACTGTAGAGGTTAAATCTCGCCGTGTTGGTGGTTCTACTTACCAAGTACCAGTAGAAGTTCGTCCAGTCCGTCGTAACGCATTAGGTATGCGTTGGATTGTAGAAGCAGCTCGTAAACGTGGTGACAAATCTATGGCATTGCGTCTTGCGAACGAGTTGTCAGATGCGGTTGAAAATAAAGGCGCTGCAGTGAAGAAACGTGAAGACGTTCATCGTATGGCAGAAGCTAACAAAGCATTTGCACATTACCGTTGGTAATTTCATTTATTATGCGGCAAGCCTTATTAGGGCTTGCTGGTTTAACTTTTTTAAGCCTAGCGAGAGGAAATAATCGTGGCACGTACTACTCCTATTGAGCGCTATCGTAATATCGGTATTAGTGCTCACATCGACGCAGGTAAGACAACTACCACAGAACGTATTCTTTTCTATACCGGTATAAGTCATAAGATCGGTGAGGTGCACGATGGTGCAGCTACCATGGACTGGATGGAACAAGAACAAGAACGTGGTATTACCATTACTTCTGCGGCAACAACTTGCTTCTGGCAAGGTATGTCAAAACAATTCCCACAACACCGTATCAATATTATCGATACTCCGGGACACGTGGATTTTACTATCGAAGTAGAACGTTCAATGCGTGTTCTTGACGGTGCGGTAATGGTTTACTGTGCGGTAGGTGGTGTTCAACCTCAATCAGAAACTGTATGGCGTCAAGCAAATAAATACGGCGTTCCTCGTATTGCGTTTGTAAATAAAATGGACCGTACAGGTGCAAACTTCTTACGTGTTGTTGAACAAATCAAAACCCGTTTAGGCGGAACTGCTGTGCCAATCCAATTACCGATTGGTGCGGAAGATAACTTTAAAGGTGTTATTGATCTTCTTAAAATGAAAGCGATCAACTGGAATGAAGCTGATCAGGGTATGACTTTCACTTATGAAGATATCCCGGCTGATTTAAAAGACTTAGCGGATGAATGGCACCAAAACTTAATTGAATCAGCAGCAGAAGCTTCTGAAGAATTAATGGAAAAATACCTTGGCGGTGAAGAACTAACTGAAGAAGAAGTTAGAGCAGCATTACGTCAACGTGTATTAGCGAATGAAATCATTCTTATCACTTGCGGTTCTGCATTTAAGAACAAAGGTGTACAAGCAATGTTAGATGCAGTGGTAGATTATTTACCGGCACCTACAGACGTTCCTGCAATTAAAGGTATTAACCTTGATGAAACTGAAGGTGAACGCCACGCAAGCGATGATGAACCATTCTCAGCATTGGCATTCAAAATTGCAACTGACCCATTTGTTGGTAACTTAACATTCTTCCGTGTTTACTCAGGCGTGGTAAATTCAGGCGATACTGTGATGAACTCAGTAAAACAAAAACGTGAACGTTTTGGTCGTATCGTTCAAATGCACGCTAATAAACGTGAAGAAATTAAAGAAGTTCGTGCAGGTGACATCGCTGCTGCAATCGGTTTGAAAGAAGTTACAACTGGTGACACATTATGTGATCCGGATAATCCAATTATCCTTGAACGTATGGAATTCCCAGAACCAGTTATTTCTGTTGCAGTAGAACCAAAAACTAAAGCTGACCAAGAAAAAATGGGCTTAGCATTAGGTCGTTTGGCTCAGGAAGACCCTTCATTCCGTGTTCACACAGATGAAGAATCAGGTCAGACTATTATTTCTGGTATGGGTGAATTACACTTGGATATTATCGTTGACCGTATGCGTCGCGAATTCAAAGTAGAAGCGAATATCGGTAAACCACAAGTTGCTTATCGTGAAACTATTCGTACTCGTGTTAACGATGTTGAAGGTAAACACGCAAAACAATCTGGTGGTCGTGGTCAATACGGTCACGTTGTGATCGACTTGTACCCATTGGATCCGGAAGGTCCAGGATACGAATTTGTCAACGAAATCAAAGGTGGTGTTATCCCTGGTGAATATATTCCAGCTGTTGATAAAGGTATTCAGGAACAACTTAAAGCTGGTCCATTAGCAGGTTACCCAGTAGTTGATATCGGTGTACGTTTACACTTCGGTTCTTACCATGATGTGGACTCATCAGAATTGGCATTTAAATTAGCAGCATCAATTGCATTTAAAGCAGCGTTTGCTAAAGCAAATCCAGTATTACTTGAGCCAATTATGAAAGTAGAAGTAGAAACTCCTGCTGAATACGTAGGGGACGTTATCGGTGACTTAAGCCGTCGTCGTGCTCTTGTAAATGGTCAAGAAAGCAATGAATTTGTTACTAAGATTAATGCAGAAGTACCATTATCAGAAATGTTTGGTTATGCAACAGATCTTCGTTCACAAACTCAAGGTCGTGCTTCTTATTCAATGGAACCATTGAAGTATGCTGAAGCACCAGCTAGCGTAGCAACTGCAGTAATTGAAGCTCGCAAAGCAAAATAATTGTAACAACTGCAGCCCATTAGTGGGTTGCAGACTTTAATTTAAAAAGGAAATTATCGTGTCTAAAGAAAAATTTGAACGTACAAAACCGCACGTAAACGTGGGTACAATCGGCCACGTTGACCATGGTAAAACAACTTTAACCGCAGCAATCACAACCGTATTAGCAAAACACTACGGTGGTGCAGCTCGTGCATTTGACCAAATCGATAACGCGCCGGAAGAAAAAGCGCGTGGTATCACCATCAACACTTCACACGTTGAATACGATACTCCAACACGTCACTATGCACACGTTGACTGTCCGGGACACGCCGACTATGTAAAAAATATGATTACCGGTGCGGCGCAAATGGACGGAGCGATTCTAGTAGTAGCAGCGACAGACGGTCCAATGCCACAAACTCGTGAACACATCTTGTTAGGACGCCAAGTAGGCGTACCATACATCATCGTATTCTTAAACAAATGCGATATGGTAGATGACGAAGAGTTATTAGAATTAGTAGAAATGGAAGTTCGTGAACTTCTATCACAATATGATTTCCCAGGTGACGATACTCCAATCGTACGTGGTTCAGCATTAAAAGCNTTAGAAGGNGANNCNNNNTGGGAAGAAAAAATTCTTGAATTAGCAAACTACTTGGATACATACATTCCTGAACCGGAACGTGCAGTAGACCAACCATTCTTGTTACCAATTGAAGACGTATTCTCAATTTCAGGTCGTGGTACCGTAGTAACAGGACGTGTAGAACGNGGTGTNATNCGTACAGGTGAAGAAGTAGAAATCGTAGGTATCAAAGAAACTGCGAAAACCACAGTAACCGGTGTAGAAATGTTCCGTAAATTGTTAGACGAAGGTCGTGCAGGTGAAAACATCGGTGCATTATTACGTGGTACAAAACGTGAAGAAATNGAACGTGGTCAAGTGTTAGCGAAACCAGGTACAATCACTCCACACACAGATTTCGAATCAGAAGTTTACGTATTATCAAAAGAAGAAGGTGGACGTCACACTCCATTCTTCAAAGGTTATCGTCCACAATTCTATTTCCGTACAACTGACGTAACAGGAACAATCGAGTTACCGGAAGGCGTGGAAAT
>NZ_KB903721.1:0-12196 GCF_000379785.1 Gallibacterium anatis DSM 16844 = F 149
AGCAAATCTGCTGCTGATCGTGCTGTTACTTCTAATACAAAAAATTCAAGCAGTTTTCTTTGTATAGATTTCTTTAGTTTACAATTGGTTATCTTCATTTTTGTAGCTTAGCATAAGTGCTAATCTACTTCAGCCCCAAAGCTATTTTCTATTTGCGTATTGATAGCTTACTTTCCCTCTTTATTTTACTTGCGGATCAACACCATTAGCCAATAATGCCCGAAATTCCTCACGTTTTGCCCGTGCTTGTGATAAAGATATTTCAGGATAAGCCCCGATACTAAACTTAGTGCGCTTGTTGGTTATAGGGCGATAATAATTAAATTGCCACGTTTTAGAACCTGTGGCGGAGATAAGCAAAAATAGCCCATTGCCGTCGGTTAAAGTATAGGACTTGCCTTGCGGTTTTGCCCGTTCAATTTCTGTATTAGTTAAAGGCTTTGTAACTCTTGGCATATCTAAGAACCTCATTTTAGTAACTATGGAAAGTGGTTAGTAACTATACCCTATTTGTAGTTACTATCATAGTTACTAAAATCCGCGCTTTAACTCAATTAGTTACGATTAGTTGCGATAGGTAAAATAGGTTAAACCCTTGAAATTACAGGGATTAAAAAAGCCTTTCGAGTAGTTACGAAAGGCTTCGTTTAGTTAGTTGGTGCTCTGGGCGAGACTTGAACTCGCACGTCCTACAGACACTACCCCCTCAAGATAGCGTGTCTACCAATTCCACCACCAGAGCGAAATTCTTATTTTGGAATATCCTGGTTAACATCCTGTTTTGCAGGTAATTCAGTTACTGGTTTAGCTGCTTCTTCTTTAACTTGTTGAGCCACACCGGAAAGATCATCGAAGTTACCTTTCGGTTTGCTTGAATGTGCAGTTAAATTACCTAGCAATAAACTAATTGCAAAAAATACAATTGCCAAAATTGTTGTAGTACGAGTTAAGAAATTCCCCGCACCGCTTGCACCGAATACTGTTCCAGATGCGCCGGCGCCGAATGATGCTCCCATATCTGCGCCTTTACCTTGTTGTACAAGGATAAATGCGATTAACGCAATCGCGATAATAGGATAAATAATTAATAAAACTTGATACATTGTATAATCACACGTTAGTTAAACTTTTTATTTAAGCATTTTGCCAAAATTAACGGGCTGCATATTATAAGATTGACTTGCGTTGTGCAAGTCTTTTTCTATCGCTAAGCGTTGATTGATAAAAAAATAAGCGATAGCGATGAAAAAGGAAAAAGTTCGCGAAATAGCGCTTGTTTATTCTTAAAAAGAAGTGTAATTTTATCGTTACATTAAGTGTACTAAAAAATTTACAAGGTGATCTAAGATGAAAAAAGACAGTATTCACAATGTCCATATTGTGGATGAAAGAGTATTAATTACGCCGGATGAATTGAAAGCGAAACTTCCTTTGGAACAACCATTACGTCAAAATATTGAACGCTTCCGTCAAGAAATTGCGGATATTGTACATCGCCGTGATAAACGCTTATTGGTGGTGTGTGGTCCTTGTTCCATTCACGATATTCCTGCGGCAATTGAGTATGCAAAAAAATTGCAGGCATTGTCGGAAGAATTGAAAGATCAATTATATATCGTGATGCGTGTTTATTTTGAAAAACCGCGTACGACAGTGGGTTGGAAAGGTTTGATTAATGATCCTAACTTGGATGGGACGTTTGATGTTGAAAAGGGGCTACATTTAGCCAGAAAATTATTATTGGATTTGGGACATATGGGTTTGCCGTTGGCGACAGAGGCATTAGATCCGATTACACCGCAATATTTAGCGGATCTCTTTAGTTGGTCGGCGATTGGTGCAAGAACCACTGAATCGCAAACTCACCGAGAGTTGGCATCCGGTCTTTCTATGGCGGTCGGTTTCAAAAATGGTACTGATGGTAATTTGGCAACTGCGATTAATGCGCTTAAAGCTGCTTCGCAGGAGCACAGTTTTATCGGTATTAATCAGCAAGGTCAGGTAAATTTATTGCATACCGGCGGTAATCCGGATGGGCACATTATTTTGCGTGGCGGTAAAAAACCAAATTATCAGGCGGAATTTGTCAAACAAAGTGAAGAAGAGTTGGAAAAATCAGGATTGGAAGTGTCGATTATGGTGGATTGCAGCCACGGAAATTCCAATAAAGATTATCGTCGTCAGCCAATTGTCGCAGAAGATGTGTTGCAACAAATTGTAGATGGAAACCGTTCTATTACCGGCATTATGTTGGAAAGTAATTTAAATGCCGGAAATCAAAGTGCCGATCAACCAAAAGCGGAGATGAAATACGGTGTATCCATTACCGATGCCTGTATTGATTGGCAGACAACAGAAACATTATTGCGTAAAATGCACGATACTTTAGCTCAATTAGATCGTTAATTTATTTTGGAGAGAGAACGTGGAAGCATTACAAAAATTACGCGCACAAATTGATGAAACCGATCAGGCATTATTGGCATTGCTTGCGAAAAGGTTACAGCTAGTGGCTGAAGTGGGCAAGGTCAAACACCAGCACGGGTTGCCGATTTATGTGCCGGAACGTGAAGCTGCGATGTTGTCTGCACGGCGCCAAGAAGCAGAAAAAATGGGGCTCTCTCCTGATTTAATTGAGGATGTGCTAAGACGTGTGATGAGAGAATCTTATCACAGTGAAAACCAATACGGCTTTAAAACAGTCAATCCGGAGATTAAAAAGATTGTTGTTGTCGGAGGTCGCGGTAAATTGGGTGGACTATTTGCTCGTTATTTGTCAAATTCCGGTTACCGTGTAGAAATCTTGGATCGTGATGATTGGCAACAGGCGGCACAGATTATTGAAGGTGCCAATATGGTGTTGGTTTCCGTGCCGATTACGGTAACAGAGTCTGTAATTGAAAAGTTGCAACCCTATTTACATCCAGAAATGTTGTTGGCGGATTTAACGTCAGTAAAAACTGCACCAATGGCAAAAATGATGGAAGTTCATCAAGGTGCTGTGGTTGGTTTACACCCAATGTTCGGGCCGGATATTGCCAGTATGGCAAAGCAAGTGATTGCTGTCTGTGAGGGACGTTATCCTGAACGTTATCAATGGTTGCTGGATCAATTTTATATTTGGGGCGCGCGCTTGTATCAGGTTACACCGCAGGAACACGATCACAGTATGACTTATATTCAAGCATTGCGCCATTTTTCTACTTTTGCCAATGGGTTGCATCTTTCACAACAGCCGGTGCAGTTAAAAAATTTATTAGCACTTTCTTCACCGATTTACCGTCTGGAATTAGCGATGATTGGGCGTCTATTTGCACAAGATCCGGCGCTTTATGCCGATATTATTATGGATAAAGCGGAAAATTTAGAAGTGATTAAAACTTTGCAAAAAAGTTATCAACAAGCATTACAATTTTTTGAAAATGGTGATAAGCAAGGGTTTATCAGAGCTTTCCAACAGGTTCACCACTGGTTTGGGGATTATTCAGAACAGTTTATGCAAGAGAGCCGGCAGTTGCTGCAACAGGCATATGATCATCGAAAACACGATTAAATAAGGTTATCGGATAACACAATGGCGGGATTTTTCCCGCCAGTTTTTTAGAGATAAGAAACAAAATTTTCTTTGTCTTTATTGTACTCTTTTGCCGGGCGGTTATTGGGGTTTTCAGCCGTTCCCACCATCACCAACGCCACAATTTTATCTTGCGGACGACAACCGAACGCATTTCTTAATGCAGTACCGTCAATCCAAGGACCGGTCACCCAAACATTGGCATAACCTAACGCATTAGCTGCTAATTGAAAGGCATAGGTTGCGCAACCGGCACTTAACATTTGCTCCCAAGCAGGCACTTTTTTGATCTCTTTATTAATTTCTGCGATAACAGCAACAAACATCGGTGCGCGCTGAGGAAATTTTTCTGCTTTAGCCAATCTTTCTGCACCGAGATCGAGTTCAACAACAGCTTCTTTTAAAAGATTACCCAACTTTTGTAACCCTTCATTTTCAATAACAACAAAACGATAAGGGGTTAATTTGCCGTGATCAGGAACGTGGCGGGCAGCTTGCAATAACGTTTCCAATTCTTGTCTGTTCGGTGCCGGTGAGACTAAATTTTTTTCAGAATGGCGATTTAGTAACAAATCTAATGCTTGCATAGTTTTTTCTCCTTGAGGAATCAGATGACGTATTGTAGCACGCAACACAGTCGTTCAGCGAAAAAGATCGTTTATTGATAAGCATTTTGTGCTATTTTAACTGACCGGAAATGATAAATAATAAGGTGTGAATTGTGTTTGCTATTTTTCGTTTTATTTGGAATTGTTTAAATTTTTTACGCCGCGTTTTAATGAATCTGTTATTCCTTTTAGTGGCGGCAATCTTGTTTATTGGCATCAGTTTATTCGTAGGAGAACAGAATAAACAACCGTTACCGCAAGGGGCGTTGCGCCTAAATTTAGATGGCTTTCTAGCGGATAACAGAGATCAAAACAGTGAATTGAAGGCGTTATTGAATAATCTGCAACAACAGGCAATGCCGGAAAAAATATCGACTTTTGATGTAATTTTTGCCATTACTCAGGCAAAAAAAGATGAGCGTATTAAAGGCATTGTGCTGGATCTCAACCATTTTGAAGGTGGTGATTTGCCTTCGCTGACTTTCATTGGAAAAGCATTAAATGAGTTTAAACAAAGCGGCAAACCGGTGATCGCCGTGTCAGATAACTATTCACAAAAACAATATATTTTAGCCAGTTATGCCGATAAACTTTATCTACATCGCCAAGGTCAAGTGGAGTTGACCGGATTGGGCGGTGAACAGTTCTATTATAAGTCACTGTTAGATAAGATTGATGCACAGCCGCATATTTTCCGAGTCGGCACTTATAAATCCGCAGTCGAGCCTTTGTTACGGGATGATATGTCGGAGGCTGCCCGTCAAAATGCAAGCCAGTGGTTGAATGCAATGTGGCATAATATTCAGACAACAGTGAGCGATAATCGTCATCTTAAAAAAGAGCAAGTTTTCCCTTCAACCAATGATTTTCTGCAACAAGTGAAAAATTTGAAAGGTGATCTCACACAATATGCGCTGAATAATAAATTGGTAACGGAAGCCGCAACACATTATCAAACGGAAGAATATCTGAAGCAACAATTTGGCATAGATCAGGAAAATCATTATCAACATATTGATTTTTCAGACTATTTAGCAGGGTTGCCGGATTATGAAACTGCCAATATAACGGATAACAATATTGCGGTCGTTCGTATTGAAGGGGCAATTATTGATGGAGAGAGCGATGAGGAAAATGTTGGTGGCGACAGCATTGCACGCTTGTTGCGAGAAGCAGCAGAAGATAAAAGCGTAAAAGCAGTGGTGTTGCGTATTAATAGTCCGGGCGGCAGTGCATCCGCATCTGAAATTATTCGTGAAGAAGTTGAGCATTTACAGCAATTAGGCAAGCCGGTGGTGGTTTCAATGGGGGGAATGACGGCTTCAGGCGGTTATTGGATCGCCAGCACTGCGGATTATATTGTGGCGGATAAAAATACCATCACCGGTTCGATCGGTATTTTTGCAGCATTCGTGACGTTAGAGAAAAGTTTGGCTAATTTAGGTATCCATTCTGATGGCGTGAAAACTTCACCGTTGGCATCAATGTCGCCATTTACCGCATTAAGTCAAGAGTATAGCGATGTTATTCAGATGTCGATTGAGCACGGTTATGATCAATTCATCAGCCTAGTGGCTAAAGGGCGTAATTTGGATAAAACGCAAGTGGATAATATTGCCCAAGGGCGTGTCTGGCTTGGTGAAGAGGCGCTAAAACATAAATTGGTCGATCAGTTGGGTGATTTTAATACTGCGGTTGAAATAGCTTCAGAGAAAATGAAGAGCAAAGAGAAAGGATTGGCGGATGCTCAAATTGGCTTTTTATGGTTATCAGAGGAGCAAGACAGAGGTTTATTATCACTCTTAGCACAAAAGAGAAGCAGTGTAGTGCAATATTTGTTACGTGCAGTTGGCGTTGATCATTTTGTTGAAAGCAAACAAATGCGCCAACAGCTCGGGCTACTGACAGAGTTTACTGATCCGAAAGGTCAATATTTATACTGTTTGAACTGTCAATCTACTTATTAATATAAAGGCATAAAATGATTAAAAAATTATTGCAGGCGATTGTTATCGGTTTAGCGGCGGCAATGTTGATCGTCTTAATATTATCCGGTACCGGCAGCAATCACTTTTTAAGCAAATTTTTCAGTCCACAAGTTGCATCTTATAATGATGCGGTTCGTATTGCAGCACCTGCAGTAGTGAATGTTTATACAAGATCATTACAAGATTCGAACCGCAATGATTTCGGTGTTAATAATTTAGGTTCCGGTGTGATTATGCGTAGTAACGGTTATATTCTAACCAATAAACATGTTATTCAAAACGCTGATCAAATTATTGTGGCACTACAATCAGGTAAGATTTATCAGGCAACCATTATTGGCAGTGATTGGCTAACGGATTTAGCAGTATTGAAGATTAACGCCAATGATTTACCGACCATTCCGCAAAATCCGGAACGCACTGTGAAGGTCGGTGATGTTGCTTTAGCTATCGGTAATCCCTATAACTTAGGGCAGAGCGTTTCTCAAGGCATTATCAGTGCCACCGGACGCAATACTATCAGTGAATTTAAACAACAGGATTTTATCCAGACCGATGCTTCCATCAATCAAGGTAATTCCGGCGGCGCGTTAATCAATTCGTTAGGTGAGTTAATCGGCATTAATACTTTAAGTATCGGGCGTTCAGAAAATGAAGTGGTGGCTGAAGGTTTAGGGTTTGCGATACCGATTAAGTTGGCAAACACCGTGATGAGTAAGATTATTCAGGATGGACGAGTTATTCGCGGTTTCTTTGGCGTGGAAAGTCAAATGTTTTCCAGCGCGCCGATAGAGGACAACTCACAAAAAGGGGTGTTGGTGACCAATCTTAGTCAGAATGGGCCGGCACAGCGCGCCGGAATTCAAATTGGCGATATCATTGTGAAATTTGGCAATACGGAAGTGCAATCGCCTGCACAAATGGTCAATATGGTTGGAAATATGAAACCCGGCGCGGTAGTTACCGTACAAGTATTGCGGAAAAATAAACTTTATAATATTCCGGTTGAGATAGGGGAATATCCGATCAATTAAATAGGAGCAGGTGATGATGTTTGAAATCGCAAAATGTTGGACAGAAAGGCAACAAAATGATCCTCGCCGAGAACACGATCACCGTTCACCCTATCAACGTGATCGTGGACGAATTCTGCATTCTGCTGCGTTTCGTTGTCTGCAGGCGAAAAAACAGATCCACTCTATCGGTGAAAATGATTTTTACCGTACACGTTTAACGCATTCGTTAGAGGTTGCTCAAATTGGTGGCAGTTTGACTTCACAACTAAAATTGGAGGATGCATTTATTCATCTGCGCCAACAGAAGGGCAATGATTATGTTGAGCAAATCAAGCCGTCATTGATTAAAAAATTACTGCCAGCAAATAGTTTGATTGAAACGCTTTGTTTGGCTCACGATATTGGTCATCCGCCTTTTGGTCACGGCGGTGAAGTCGCGCTGAATTATATGATGAGCGATTGCGGTGGTTTTGAAGGAAACGGGCAGTCGTTTCGGATTTTAACTAAATTGGAGCCTTATACGCCACAGTGGGGAATGAATTTAACTCGCCGTACTTTACTTGGAATTTTGAAATATCCTGTCATTTTGGATCAAGTTTCTCCACAATATCAGCAGCTGGATTTGCCACGCAGTGAAGATCCTCGCTATGTCAAAATGGAAAACTGGCGTCCGGGGAAAGGGATTTTCCGCGATGATTTAAGCGCATTTGAATGGGTTTTGTCACCGCTTTCTCGCCAAGATTATGCTCTGTTTACCTCACTGCCGCAACGAACTTCAGCAGAACAAACGCTAAAAAGTCGTTATAAATCATTAGATTGCAGTATTATGGAATTGGCAGATGATATTGCCTATGCGGTACACGATTTTGAAGATGCGATTGTGGTTGGCTTGGTACATCGGGAGCAGTGGCAGCCAACATTGCAACAGTTGCAGCAGTGTCGAGCGGACTGGATTCGAGATAATATTGTCGTCTTGACGGATGCACTATTTTCCGATCAACATTATTTGCGTAAAAATGCGATAGGTTCATTGGTCAATTATTTTATTACGCATATTCGTTGGCGTGAAAATGAACAATTTAATGAGCCTTTACTGCGTTTTAATGCAGAATTACCGCCGGAAACAGTGGAAGTATTAAATCTGTTTAAACAGTTTGTTAGCCAATTTGTGATTCACGAAGTGAAAACACAACGCATAGAATATCGGGGACAACGCATTTTGACAGAAATGTTCCAAATTTTTGTTACCGATCCGACCAGATTATTGCCGCCAAACACGGTGAAGCGTTGGCAACAAGCGGAAGAAACACATCGTAAACGCGTTATTTGTGATTATATTGCCGGAATGTCGGATGCTTATGCCTTGCGCTTGTATCAGCAGCTATAGATAAAAGATTCGCCTGCCCTCATCAGCAGGCGAAAGCCATTATTTAAAACTCAGCAACAAAATAATGGCGATAATACCTAAGCCGATACCCATAAAATTGATTTTATTAAGTTTTTCTTTAAATACAAATAGCCCGATTAGTGCGCCTAAAATGATGACCCCAATATTCATTCCGGCAAAAACCAATGAAGGATTTTGGCTAAGTTGTTGATGTGCTTTGATATAAAAGAGAATGTTTAGAAAATTCAGCACGCCAAGCAGTAAACCGGCAAGCATACTTTTTGCTTGCCAACGTATTTTGGCGAAAATTAAATAAGCAAAAATAAAACAACCGGCAACGATAAATGAGGTGAAAAGCGCAAATGGAAAATCGACACCGAATTTAGCAATCTGTTTAAATAAAATATCAATCACGCCGTAACCGAACCACACTAACAGCAATAGCACAAAACCCACTATGCCGCCAGAAGCACCATCCGCTTTATGTTTGAAAATCAAAGCAAATAAGGCTAAGAATGCTAACAGAATAGCGATGGTTTTCTGTGAAGTCAGTGGTTCGCCAAAAAGTAAAAACGCAGCGAGAATCGGTAAAAAGAGCGATAAACGTTGCGCCGCATCAGCGCGAGCGATACCGTTATGTTCTATCGCTTTCGCCATCACCAAAAAAATAGAAGGCAATAACAAACCAAGTAAGAGAAAAATCCAGCTGTGTTCATTTTGGCGTAAAGCATCACTAAACGATAACCCTTGAAAATCGGGCTGTAACACGAAATAAGTTAAGGAACTTGCCATAATATAATTGCAGGCAATAGCTTGTGAAATAACGATCTGTTGTGAACGTGCGATTTTGAGAAAAACGCTCACAGCGACGCTACAGAAAATAGCGATAAATAGTGACAACATAATTATTCCTTGCAAAAAAAGTAAGATTGCTGGCGATTTTAGGCAATATTCACTATGATACGCAAGCACAAACTAAGGATAAGATAATGATGCAGCAAAAATTAGATCAGAATTCACCACTTGATGCGTGGTTGGCATATTTGGAGCATTTGCACAGTAAAAATATAGATATGGGGTTGGAACGGGTTAAATCCGTGGCACAACAATTAAATTTATTAAATCCGTCCGCATTTGTCATTACGGTCGCAGGTACAAATGGTAAAGGCACAACTTGTCGATTGCTGGAAACATTGTTGCTCAATGCCGGTTATCGTGTCGGCGTGTATTCTTCACCACATATTTTGCGCTATAACGAACGAGTTCGCATTCAAGGGGCGGAGTTGTCGGATCAGATGCATAGCCGAGCATTTTCAATTATTGAACAGCAAAGAAATCAATCCTTAACCTATTTTGAATTTAGCACTTTAGCGGCTTTATTATTGTTTCAACAAGCAGATTTAGATGTCATTATTCTTGAGGTTGGCTTAGGTGGGCGTTTGGATGCGACCAATATTATCGACACTGATTTAGCCATTATTACCTCTATTGATATTGATCATATTGCATTTCTCGGCGATAACCGCGAGCAAATTGGTTTTGAAAAAGCGGGAATTTGTCGTGAAAATACGCCATTGGTTGTCGGCGAGCCGGATTGCCCAATCTCCATTAAACAGGTGGCAGAAAAATTGCACTGTCCGAGCTTGTATCGTGAAAAGGATTTTTCAGTGCAACAGACCGATCAGGATTGGGCTTTTCAAATAGGAACGGAACAGTGGCAACATTTACCATTTTGTCACATTCCATTGCAAAATGCCGCAACTGCGTTGGCAGCACTAAAGTTTCTACCATTCAAGATTACCTCGTCACAAATTAAACAGAGTTTGCAAAATGTTGAATTGGCTGGGCGCTTCCAATTTTTAAGTCAAGAACAGTACCAAAACTTGGCTCAACGATTTAATGTAGAAGGCAAAAATTTACCGCAAATTGTGCTGGATGTTGGACATAATCCACACGCGGCACGTTATTTAGCAACACAATTAGCACAAAAGAAAGCAAATTATCGTCATATTTATGCTATTTGCGGTATTTTGCAGGATAAAGATGCCATAGGTGTATTAACACCATTGTTACCTTTTATTACAGCGTGGATTTGTGTTCCTTTGGCTGGCGAAAGAGGACAAAGTGCTACTGAATTACAACGGAAGTTACAGTTAGTGACAGAAAAAAATCATAATTTATTGGAAAGCCAGGCAGTTAATTCAATGTTACAGGGTGTAGATATTGCTTTAAATAAGGCACAAAAAGAGGATCTGTTGTTGATTTTTGGCTCATTCCACACAGTAGCGGATTTTTTGAATGTGTTAGGTAATGATTAATGACGACATTTTTAGTGGATCTTAATTGTTGAAAAGAGATGTATGCCAACTGAGATGATTTGGTATTGACTTAAATTCACGGTCGCGCGTGAGGTGACCGGAATTTAACGATAAATTTTTTTGCATTAAATACGTCGTTTCAATTCACGGTCGCGCGTGAGGCGACCGTTTATCACTAATAAAGGTAGATTTGTTGACATGGTAGTTTCAATTCACGGTCGCGCGTGAGGCGACCGGAAACTTTCTTAACTTGCGATAAGTAAGTGTTAGGTTTCAATTCACGGTCGCGCGTGAGGCGACCGATCATCAGCCTTTTAATGCCCCTGCCATACAAAGTGTTTCAATTCACGGTCGCGCGTGAGGCGACCGACTCTAGCAAGGTTTTGTTAGGATTGATCTGCGTAAGTTTCAATTCACGGTCGCGCGTGAGGCGACCGAAGGAAAAAATTATGAAAACTCTCACATATAAAAATGTTTCAATTCACGGTCGCGCGTGAGGCGACCGCTATCCCAAGTCAAACACCTTGCCCTGAGTTAGTAGTTTCAATTCACGGTCGCGCGTGAGGCGACCGTTTTGGCTGATGTTGGAATGTTGGCTAGGGGAAACGAGTTTCAATTCACGGTCGCGCGTGAGGCGACCGAGGTTCGCGCGGCATATGATAGATCCAGAAAATGGTTTCAATTCACGGTTGCGCGTGAGGCGACCGATAAAAACGGATATTCACCCAAACTGATCTTTCTTGTTTCAATTCACGGTCGCGCGTGAGGCGACCGTACTTAATATCGGCTATATAAAGCAATATTGGGATGTTTCAATTCACGGTCGCGCGTGAGGCGACCGTAATCTACCTGTGCGCCTCGTCTTACTTTTACTTGTTTCAATTCACGGTCGCGCGTGAGGCGACCGCAGTGTTCTAGGCATTGGCCCCCCCTATTAACTGTTTCAATTCACGGTCGCGCGTGAGGCGACCGAAATGATTATCAATCAAAAAGAAATGACAAAAGAGTTTCAATTCACGGTCGCGCGTGAGGCGACCGAAAAGATTAAATCCAGACCTCAACATAGAAGCATTGTTTCAATTCACGGTCGCGCGTGAGGCGACCGAAGTGCATCTATCCGGTCATCGTGTTTCCCATTAGGGTTTCAATTCACGGTCGCGCGTGAGGCGACCGTACTGCTAAAGAATTGGCGGAACGCAATAAAATGTTTCAATTCACGGTCGCGCGTGAGGCGACCGCTAACTTCTTTTGTTTTTTCGTCATTTCTTAAACTGTTTCAATTCACGGTCGCGCGTGAGGCGACCG
>NZ_KB903721.1:12527-13753 GCF_000379785.1 Gallibacterium anatis DSM 16844 = F 149
TCAATTCACGGTCGCGCGTGAGGCGACCGAGGTCAAGGGCAGCACTGCTTACTTGCTTGAGTGGTTTCAATTCACGGTCGCGCGTGAGGCGACCGTTGCAGCGTTTAACGGCGTTGAAATGGAATTTAACGAGTTTCAATTCACGGTCGCGCGTGAGGCGACCGAACCGTCTTTTCTCGGTTATTCGTGCCAAAATCAGTTTCAATTCACGGTCGCGCGTGAGGCGACCGCTTAATTTAGTCAGATTAAGAGGATTTTTAGGTAGTTTCAATTCACGGTCGCGCGTGAGGCGACCGTTATTACCAAAAAACAGGAGCAAGAAAATGAATGTTTCAATTCACGGTCGCGCGTGAGGCGACCGCGGTTAAGTAGGCATTAAGGTATTCATTTGCGAAGTTTCAATTCACGGTCGCGCGTGAGGCGACCGAACTGTTTTTAACAGCTAAGCCTGAAGAGTAGGTTTCAATTCACGGTCGCGCGTGAGGCGACCGCTCTATAACAGCAACATCATTGTATTTTTCATTGTTTGTTTCAATTCACGGTCGCGCGTGAGGCGACCGTTCATTAAGCGGTGCATTCGGTTGATCTTTTAAAGTTTCAATTCACGGTCGCGCGTGAGGCGACCGAGTGAAAAATGGCAGGATAAACAGAGCGGCGAATGGTTTCAATTCACGGTCGCGCGTGAGGCGACCGATAGCGTGTAGCAGGGTGACAAACTGCCTTTACAGGTTTCAATTCACGGTCGCGCGTGAGGCGACCGTAGAAACGGTTATGATATTGTAAGTACTAACGGCGTTTCAATTCACGGTCGCGCGTGAGGCGACCGTGGTTGTTTTGCCTTTGCTTGATTGGTTGTAAAGGTGTTTCAATTCACGGTCGCGCGTGAGGCGACCGATTGATTCCACGCCCAACAATAGCAAGATTATCACGTTTCAATTCACGGTCGCGCGTGAGGCGACCGAAGATTGGATCGCAAAAAATAACCCGAATAAGTCAAGTTTCAATTCACGGTCGCGCGTGAGGCGACCGCCTACTTAACCAGATTATTGTTTGTTTGCAATATGTTTCAATTCACGGTCGCGCGTGAGGCGACCGGCGAGAGAGCCGAATAAAAGACCCTCTAGTAGGGTTTCAATTCACGGTCGCGCGTGAGGCGACCGTTTCTCCTAAAATGGCGGTTAAGTAGGCATTAGGGTTTCAATTCACGGTCGCGCGTGAGGCGACCG
>NZ_KB903721.1:13999-15408 GCF_000379785.1 Gallibacterium anatis DSM 16844 = F 149
TCAATTCACGGTCGCGCGTGAGGCGACCGTCGTTGATAGAGTAATGCAGGGCGATCTATCGATGTTTCAATTCACGGTCGCGCGTGAGGCGACCGGAATTGTAGCCGTATCTGAACAACGGCTATTAGCACGTTTCAATTCACGGTCGCGCGTGAGGCGACCGCATTTACAATCCGTTATCGATAAAATGAAAGAGGTTTCAATTCACGGTCGCGCGTGAGGCGACCGATTTTAAAAATAACGGTTTGAGAATGTCCGCTTGTGTTTCAATTCACGGTCGCGCGTGAGGCGACCGCATTTACAATCCGTTATCGATAAAATGAAAGAGGTTTCAATTCACGGTCGCGCGTGAGGCGACCGATTTTAAAAATAACGGTTTGAGAATGTCCGCTTGTGTTTCAATTCACGGTCGCGCGTGAGGCGACCGAGCATATACTAAAACATTAACAAAAATAAAGGCTTACTTCCCCTATTTCGCCAATATCTTTATTTATATGCGGTGGACGAGTATATCATAAAATAAAATAGGATGTATTAAATTATTAACTTATTGATTTTTAAAGAACAATGATAAATCGCTAACCTTACACTATTTTAGTGAGAACTATAGGTTGGCGATCACAAAATAATTGTATCTTGGAAAATATCAAATGCCGGTTTAGCGCCATGATGTTCAACTTTTTTGCGCCATTTACTACCGAGATGGTAAAAACGTAAACTGTCACATTCCGGTTGATAAATGTCCAATAATTTAGTTTTTAGTTTAACCCATTGATCCGGAGTAATATCGCATTCAAAGACGGAATATTGTACGCGCACCCCATAATCTAAGCAAAGCTTTGCTATTTGTCGTAATCTTTTTTGTCCTTGCGGATCATCAAAAGAGATGTCATAAGTAATCAGCATCAACATAATGTTCTCCTAACGCATTAAAAAAGGCGGGTACTCTATCAAATCGCCCCGTAAATGGCGTGCTAACAGCATTGCTTGAATATAAGGCAATAAGCCAATAGTCACTTCTTCATTTAAAAATGGATGAATAATTTTTTCCTGTTTTTTGGATTGCCAAGTTTGAATCAGTAGTTTTCTCGTATCCGGTTTTAAATTAATGTAGTGGTACACTAATTTTGCAGTCCTCAATAGGTGGTAAACTATCACAAAAAGAGGATATTAAGATGAGAAGAACATTTAGCCCGGACTACAAAGTTGCCGCGGTAAAATTAGTCACCGAGCAAGGTTATTCTGTTGCCCAAGCCTGTTCGGAATTAGGGATAGGCGAAACGGCATTACGTCGTTGGATAAAACAAGTCCAAGCAGAAAAACAAGGCTATGTATTGCCCGGAACGAAGCCCTTATCACCGGAACAGCAACGGATACGAGAGCTTGAACAACGCATTAAAATTCTCGAA
>NZ_KB903722.1 GCF_000379785.1 Gallibacterium anatis DSM 16844 = F 149
TTATCTGAAAGGAAAAGCAAGAGAAAAGCGACAAAGTAAAAAAAACAAACCCACTTTTATCAAATGATTTTGGAAAGGTGGGTTTGTCAGCAGTCTGAAACCTAGGCTCTTGCCTAGGTTTTTCACTATTTTTCTAACCATCCCCTCTCATTCAACATTTCGTTGATTTGTGGCATAACACCTTCCCATAACAAAAAAGAGTGGGCGGCTTGCGCTACCAACATTCCTAAACCATCGCTGCAATGCTGAAGCCCTAAGTGCCGGCAATGTTGGATAAATGGCGTTATGCCGCTCGGGGTATATTGCATATCATATGCGGCAGCACATCGCAGTAACACTTCATCCGCAACCGGAGCAACCTGCCCGTGCAATCCACTGGATGTAGCATTAATCACGACATCAAAATGTTGCGGTGGAATATCCTGCAAAGTCGTTGCTTGAATATTGCCATAAACAGAAAATTTTTCAGCCAATGCCATCGCTTTTTCTAATGTCCGATTTGCCAAAGTAATCTGCTGTTTCGCCTGCAATAACGGATACAACACACCTTTGCTCGCACCGCCTGCGCCTAATAGCAAAATATGCTGATCCGGCTGCAACCACCCTAATCGCTGTAAATCAGTAACCAAACCGGCTCCATCGGTATTGTCTGCAAACAAACTGCCATCTTCCAGCCGTTTTAAGGTATTGCAAGCTTGCGCTAAACGGCAACGCTCACTATGCTGATCCGCCAACTTAAATGCACGTTCTTTGAATGGTGCGGTAATATTACAACCGTTCGCTCCCTGTTGGAAAAAGGTGGCTAATTGTTGCTCAAACTGTTCCAGATCACCTAATTTCGCAACATAATCGAGTGTTTTCCCTGTCGTTTTGGCAAAAATAGCATGAATTAACGGTGATTTGCTTTGTGCGATCGGGTTACCCCAAACAGCATAGTGATGTTGTGTACTCATAATTATCCTTTTCTAACAATTTGATTTGTAAAGAGATCTCTGATTTCTGATGGATTTTTCGCATCGCCCACTTCCGCTTGTAACACCGGAAAATTTTCGCCGAATTGAGCCTGCACCTGCTGATAAGTTCTACAAGGTTCTTGACCGCTGAGGTTTGCGCTGGTTGAAGTAATTGGCATCTTTGCCAGCTGGCACAACGTTTCCACCGCCGGATGACGACAAAGCCGAACCGCAATCGTATCAAAACGTCCGGTGAGAAGTGGCGAAACCTGTTTTTGTACCGGCACAATCCAAGTGGTCGGTCTGCTGTAGGTTTGTTGTAATCGTTGTACATCTTGCGCAGAAAGTTTATTAAAATCAATAATTTGTTTGAAAAAGTCTAAATGCGGCGCAATTAAAATTAACCCTTTTTCTTGTGGACGTTGTTTTAATTTAAGCAACTTTTCAATCGCCTGATCATTAAAAGGATCACACCCTAACCCAAACACTGCTTCAGTCGGATAAGCGATCACTTCTCCCTGTTTCAACTGGGAAATAATAAAATCTAAGTTATTCATTTCTTTCATAAAAAATATGTTTACAGCTTTTATTTAAACATTGGTAGCTGATTTTCTGTTCATTCTGTTTTTTCACAAATGCCAATGGGAAAGCACATTTTGGACAACTTTTTTCCACCGGTTGTTGTGCCACATTAAAACGGCAATGAGGGTAGTGATCGCAGGCAAAAAATACTTTTCCTCTGGCGCCGCGTTTCGCGACTAATTTTCCTCTACGGCAAGAGGGACAAGTTACCGCTTGATAATCCGCTTTTTGCGGCTCATCATTCACAATGAAATGACATTCCGGATAGTTACTGCAACCGATAAACATACCGAACTGCCCGCGTCGCAACACGAGTGGATGATCACATTCAGGGCAGTTCTGCGGCAATACCTTCAAGATTTCACCTAATGTTTGGTTTTGTAGCGGTCTAAGGTAATCACATTCAGGATAATGGCTGCAACCAAGAAATAACCCTTTTTTACCCCGTTTAAGTTGTAAAAAATGCCCACATTGAGGGCATTTTTCTGCAGATTTATTCATTTGCAAGTGAGAATCCTGTTATTAATCTTCGTCAAAAAATTCGCCGTCATTACCATATTCATCTTCATCGGCATTAGGATCTTCAAAATAGGTTCCCCAACCGTCATAAACACCTTGATGTTTCTTTATTAACGGCAACAATTCATTTTGCTGTGCATCGATCAGTTCTGCTTTTAATTCAATTTCACTAATAATATCAAAGCAATAGACTTCTCCACCATCCTCATTTTCAAACTCTTCCGCTTCAGAGACTTCATAACCGAGTTTAAATGCATCCAGTGCAATTTTTTCTAGTTTGTCAAAATCGTGGTGAGAGATATGATGCTCAATAATGTAAAGTGCATTCGGATCGCTGCCGTCATTCAGCAAATCATCGATAATTTCACGGGTTTCTTGTTGCAGTGCTGTCAATACTGACATAATGCTTGCCTCTTGTAATGTTGGAAAGACTTTATTCTATGGGCTATCGTAACGTTAAACAAGTCAAGCACTTAAAATAACCACGTTTTTTCATTAATGATAGCCTGATCACGATTTAACAGACGCAATCCTTTGATGGAACGCACCAGCAACCAGATCGCCCAGCCAATAAAAAGAATATAACCAATCATCACTAAACATAGCACTGTACAGATAACGGCATACAGCAGACCAATCCAAAATGTGCGGATTTGATAATTAAAATGGCTTTCCAAATAGGTGCCACGAACATCATCACGAAAAACATAAGCAATCACAATTGCAACAATGCTTAAAAAAGTGATCAAAAACGATGCGATATAAAGCCAATAACCTATCATCGCCCATTTTTTTGTATCATTCATTTTATAAATTGTCGGTTCCATCATTATTTGCGCTCCTATTATTGAACAGAATCAATCACTAATATAAAACGAAAAAATCGAAAGATCACATAATTTTTCTTGATTAATCAAGAATTTCAAACCTATTTCAAACAACTTTTAAATCACTTTAACATTTAGCTAACAGCGAAATTGAGCTAGATCAGGTTATCTGCCGATACCCCAAAAAAGGTAACTTCAAATAGTTATAATTTTATTAGTTAAAATAATTTTTAATTTTTGGGAGAAATCTTATGAGTAAAACATCTGAAGTGGTGGTAAGTCCTGCTCAGGCAGAAGTGGATCAACTCGTCGCCAATGGCTTAGCCGCCTTGGAAGAGTTCCGTCAGCTTAATCAGCAACAAGTCGATTATATCGTTGCGAAGGCTTCTGTCGCGGCGTTGGATCAACACGGCGTGTTGGCAATGCACGCTTATGAAGAAACCGGTCGTGGCGTATTTGAAGACAAAGCAACAAAAAATCTGTTTGCTTGTGAATATGTTGTAAACAATATGCGTCATTTGAAAACCGTTGGTGTGATTAGTGAAGACGATGTTACTGGTATTACAGAAATTGCCGATCCAGTTGGAGTGATTTGTGGTATTACGCCAACCACCAATCCAACCTCTACCGCAATTTTTAAAGCCTTAATTTCCTTAAAAACTCGTAATCCGATCGTTTTTGCATTCCACCCATCCGCTCAACAAAGTTCCGCTCACGCCGCACGCGTTGTTTATGAAGCGGCTGTTGCTGCCGGTGCGCCGAAAAACTGTATTCAATGGATTGAAAACCCATCTATGGAAGGCACTCAGGCATTAATGAAACACCCGGGGATCGCCACTATTCTAGCCACCGGCGGAAATGCGATGGTGGAAGCGGCTTATTCCTGTGGTAAACCGGCTTTAGGTGTCGGTGCCGGAAATGTGCCTGCTTATGTGGAAAAAAGTGCAAATTTAAAACAGGCAGTACACGACATTGTGATGTCAAAATCGTTTGATAACGGAATGATCTGTGCCAGCGAACAGGCAGCAATTGTTGATAAAGAAATTTATGATGATTTTATTAAAGAGATGCAATCTTACGGCGTTTATCTCGTTAATAAAAAAGAAAAAGCATTACTTGAAGAGTTTATCTTCGGTGCAAAAGCCAACAGCAGCAGCTGTTCTATGGCAAAACTCAATGCCGCTGTAGTTGGTAAACCGGCAGCGTGGATTGCGGAACAGGCAGGCTTCAGCGTGCCGGCAAATACCAATATCCTGTTGGCAGAATGTAAAGAAGTGGGCGTGAAAGAGCCGTTAACTCGCGAAAAACTCTCTCCGGTATTAGCGCTATTAAAAGCAGAAAGCACTGAAGACGGTTTAATCAAAGCTGAACAAATGGTGGAATTCCACGGTTTAGGACACTCCGCCGCCATTCACACTTCTGATACGGAATTGGCAAAAGTATTCGGCGAACGTGTCAAAGCCATTCGTGTGATTTGGAACTCCCCTTCAACTTTTGGCGGTATCGGTGATGTCTATAACTCGTTCCTACCTTCATTGACCTTAGGCTGTGGTTCTTACGGTAAAAATTCTGTGGGCAACAATGTCAGTGCAGTGAATTTATTAAATATCAAACGGGTAGGAAGACGGAGAAATAATATGCAGTGGTTCAAAGTGCCTTCAAAAATCTATTTTGAACGTGATTCAATCCAATATTTACAATCAATGAAAGGCGTTGAACGTGTAGTGATCGTTACTGATCGTGTAATGGTTGATCTTGGTTTTGTAGAGAAAATCGCTAAACAACTCACAATGCGAGGCGATCACGTTACTTATCAACTTTTCGCCGATGTAGAGCCGGATCCGAGCATTGCAACCGTACGCCGTGGTGTTGAGTTATTGCGTAATTTCCAACCGGATACCATTATTGCACTCGGTGGCGGTTCCGCGATGGATGCTGCTAAAGTAATGTGGTTGTTCTATGAGCAACCTGAAGTTGATTTCCGCGATTTGGTGCAGAAATTTATGGACATTCGCAAACGTGCCTTTAAATTCCCACAATTAGGTCGCAAAGCGAAATTTATCGGTATTCCAACCACATCAGGTACCGGTTCTGAAGTCACGCCTTTCGCCGTGATTAGCGAAGGTGATAAAAAATATCCAATCGCTGATTACTCATTAACACCGACCATTGCCATTGTCGATCCGGCATTAACAATGACCGTGCCGGCGCACGTGGCAGCGGATTCCGGCTATGATGTATTGGTGCACGCCACCGAAGCTTATGTATCAACTTTAGCCAACGATTTCACTGACGGCTTGGCATTGCAAGCAATTAAATTAGTATTTGAATTCTTGGAACGCTCGGTGAAAAATGGAGCGAGCGATCCGGAAGCTCGCGAAAGAATGCATAACGCCTCCACTATTGCCGGAATGGCATTTGCCAATGCGTTCTTAGGAATGACCCACTCTTTGGCGCACAAAGTCGGCGGTCGTTTCCATACACCACACGGCAGAACTAACGCCATTTTGATGCCTTATGTGATTCGTTATAACGGTACTCGTCCGACTAAAACCGCAACTTGGCCAAAATATAATTACTACAAAGCGGATGTAAAATACCAAGAAATCGCCAGAATGTTGGGTTTGCCTTGTTCAACACCTGAAGAAGCGGTGGAAGCCTATGCCAATGCGTGTAAAGAGTTAGGGCAAAAAGTCGGTATTAAGATGTCATTCAAAGAACAGGGCATCAATGAACAAGAGTTTATGGAAGCGCGCCGTGATTTAGCTTTATTGGCGTTTGAAGATCAATGTTCACCGGCAAATCCTCGTTTACCGATGGTTGAAGATATGATTGAGATTTTAACCAAATCTTATTATGGTGAATAACCTCATTTAAACAAAAGGCATAACAAACAGAAATCCCCGTTGGCAACGGGGATTTTCAATGTTTTCAAATCCTCACCACTGTGAGGATTTTGCATTTAACTGAGGAAATAACGATAAGCTTTGCTGTCAGTGACATCTTGGCAGACATAACCAAGCTGGCTCAAATGACGTTTAAAATCGTCTAAATCATCATTTTCAAATTGGAAACCGGCAAGAATATTGCCATAATCGGCACCGTGTGCACGATAATGGAACAATGAGATATTCCAATGTGTTCCCAATGTTTCCAAAAATTTCAACAATGCCCCTTTTTGTTCAGGAAATTCAAAGCTATACAATCGTTCCAGTTTGTCACTATGCGGACGACCGCCAATCATATAACGAATATGTGTTTTCGCGACATCATCATTGGTCATATCTTCCACATAATAACCTGCCTGACTTAACTCATTGATAATTTCCGCTTTTTCCGCTTCATTGGCGGTACGAACCCCAACAAAAATACAGGCCTTTTTATCATCGGCATAACGGTAATTAAATTCAGTTACCGCTCTGCTGCCCAATAAATGACAGAATGTGAGGAAACTGCCTTTCTGTTCCGGAATAGTTACCGCCAATAACGCCTCACGATTTTCCCCGATTTCACAACGCTCGGAAACATAACGCAATGTGTGGAAATTTAAATTCGCGCCGGACAAAATCGCTGCCAATTTTTCGCCTTTAAGCTGATGTTGACGCGCATATTTTTTCAATCCGGCTAAAGAGAGTGCCCCGGACGGTTCGGCTACCGCACGCACATCTTCAAACAGATCTTTCATCGCCGCACAGATCTCATCACCGTCCACCAGCACAATATCATCAAGATATTGCTGACATAAACGGAAGGTTTCATCGCCGATACGTTTAACTGCCACGCCATCAGCAAACAGCCCGACACGATCCAAATCAACCGGATGTTTTGCTTTTAAGGCAGCATATAAACAAGCGGAATCCTTTGATTCAACCCCGATGACTTTAATCTCCGGCATCATCTGTTTGATTAATACGGCAACGCCTGCTGCCAATCCGCCACCGCCGACCTGAACAAAAATGCGATCAATATCGGAATTCTGTTGCAATAATTCCATTGCCAATGTGCCTTGACCGGCAATCACTAACGGGTGATCAAACGGCGGAATAAAGGTCATTTTTTTACTTTCAGATAATTCGATCGCTTTTGCCTTCGCTTCATCGAAATTGGCACCATAAAGCAACACTTCGCCACCAAAGCCACGCACTGAATCAACTTTAATACTTGGCGTATTTTGCGGCATCACAATTAACGCCTTTAAGCCTAATAATTTTGCCGACAACGCGACACCTTGTGCGTGATTTCCCGCTGAAGCCGCAATCACACCCGCTGCTTTCTGCTCCGGTGTCAAGGCTGAAATCATTGCATACGCACCACGTAATTTGAAACTATGCACCGGCTGACGATCTTCTCGCTTGATAAAAATTTGGTTATCTAAACGATTGGAAAGTTTTTCCATTTTTTGTAGCGGCGTAACTTGCGCCGCTTCATACACTTTTGAACCCAATTTCACTATTGCTTTTAAATATTGCGAACCGCTGGGTTGGGCGGTTGTCAATAAAGTTTGCATATCCATTTTGTTACCACTTACAGTTTACTGCGATCTCTCACTGCCCCTTTGTCTGCACTGGTTGCCAATGAAGCATAGGCTCTCAACGCTAAGGAAACCTGACGTTGACGATTTTTCGGTTTCCAACCCAATGCTTCTCTTGCTGCACGGCGTTTTGCCAATTCCTGTGCATCGACCAATAATTCAATTTTACGTTGTGGAATATCGATTGCGATCATATCGCCGTCTTCCACTAACCCGATAGTTCCGCCATTTGCGGCTTCCGGCGAAACGTGTCCGATAGATAAACCGGATGTACCGCCGGAGAAACGACCATCTGTTAATAACGCACAAGCTTTGCCTAACCCCATTGATTTGAGATAACTGGTCGGATAAAGCATTTCCTGCATACCCGGTCCCCCTTTCGGACCTTCATAACGAATAACCACTACATCACCGGCAACCACTTTACCGCCAAGAATACCTTCCACCGCTTCTTCCTGACTTTCGTACACTTTTGCCGGACCGGTAAAGGTTAAAATGCTTTCATCAACACCGGCAGTTTTGACGATACAACCGTTTTCTGCCAAATTACCGCTTAACATTGCCAAACCACCGTCCTGACTATAAGCGTGCGCTTTATCACGAATACAGCCTTGTGCACGATCATCATCAACGCTGTCCCAACGGCAATCCTGTGAAAATGCCTGTGTAGTGCGAATTCCGGCAGGGCCGGCACGATAAAATGCTTTCACTTCATCGCTGACATCACGTTTAATATCATATTGATTTAATTGCTGTTCTAAGCTTAATCCCAACACGGTATGAGTTTGATTATGCAATAAATTTGCACGATCTAGCTCACCTAAAATGCCCATTACACCACCGGCACGATGGACATCTTCAATATGGTATTTATTGGTATTCGGTGCCACTTTACATAAACAAGGCACAACACGAGAAAGGCGATCAATATCCGCCATTGTGAAATCAACTTCTGCTTCCTGTGCAGCAGCAAGCAAGTGTAAAACGGTATTGGTTGAGCCCCCCATTGCGATATCCAAACTCATCGCATTGCTGAAGGCATCTTTGGTTGCGATAGAGCGAGGCAATACACTGTCATCATCCTGTTCATAATAACGGCGACAAAGCTCAACAATTTGTGATCCCGCTTTTAAGAACAGCTGTTTACGATCAGCGTGCGTTGCCAAGCAGGAACCGTTGCCCGGTAAACTTAACCCGAGCGCTTCTGTTAAACAGTTCATTGAGTTGGCAGTAAACATTCCCGAGCAAGAACCGCAAGTCGGGCAAGCAGAACGTTCTATCACTTCCACATCCTGATCGGCGACATCCGGATTAGCACTTTGAATCATAGCATCAATTAAATCCAAACGAATTAATTGATCGGAAAGTTTGGTTTTCCCCGCCTCCATCGGCCCACCGGAAACAAAAATGGTCGGAATATTTAAACGTAACGCCGCCATCAACATTCCCGGCGTAATTTTGTCGCAGTTGGAAATACAGACCATTGCGTCGGCACAGTGCGCATTCACCATATATTCTACTGAATCGGCAATCAATTCACGCGATGGCAATGAATACAACATTCCGCTGTGTCCCATTGCGATACCGTCATCCACCGCGATGGTATTAAATTCTTTAGCAATACCACCTGCCTCTTCAATCTGTTTTGCCACCATTTGCCCAAGATCTTTCAAATGCACGTGTCCCGGTACAAATTGAGTAAATGAGTTGACTACGGCAATAATCGGTTTACCGAAGTCATTGTCTTTCACGCCGGTTGCACGCCATAATGCACGTGCTCCCGCCATATTACGGCCTTGTGTGCTGGTCGCTGAACGTAGTTTAGGCATAATAATCTCTCCTGTAATTTAATTTTCGTCACTGATAACGCTTACATCAGTCACGCCATATAATTTTGTTAATTGATTAGTCAATAATGACAACGCTCTTTCGCTTTGTACTGTCAGTTCCATTTTAACTTGTTGATTTTCAAGGCGACTTTGTAAATCAACGGCGACAAAGCCACGGTGTCTGACTACACGTAAAATCCGTTCTAACGTTTCAGGTCGCCACTGTGCACTAATGCTGATTTGATAATTTTTCATCTTACACCCCGATATCTTCCAACATTTCATCATTCTTTGCGCCCGGTGGCACTAACGGCCACACATTTTCATTCTCGTGAATGCAAACGTGCAATAAATAAGGCCCTTCGGCATTTAGAAGTCGATCCAAAGCATCATTCACTTCACTGCCTTTTTCGATACTTTCACCGGGAATATCAAATGCCTGCGCTAACATTAAGAAATCAGGGTTATCATCCAAAATGGTTTCACTGTGCCGACCGCGGAAAAAGAGTGTTTGCCACTGCCGCACCATTCCTAAACGCTGGTTATCCAATAACAAAATCTTCACTGGTAATTTGCCGCGTTTAATTGAGCCCAACTCTTGGATATTCATCATAAATGAGCCATCGCCGGTAATTAATATCACCTGATCTTGCGGACGTGCTTTCTGCGCACCGACAGCAGCCGGCAAACCGAAGCCCATTGTGCCGAAGCCGGCAGAAGTTAAATAGTTTTTCGGATCGAAATGTTGCATATGCTGCGCCGACCACATTTGATGTTGACCGACATCGGTCGCTATCACACTATTTTTGTCACGTTTTTGAGATAAGGTATGTAATAACCACCAAGGATTGATCAGCGTATCGCCACTATTTTCCGCATAAGTAAAATCATACTGCTGTTTTAAACGCTGTATATCGGCACGCCAAGCATCGATCTGTAACGGCATTGCCAACTGTTGTAACAACTGCTTCATATCGCCGCGAATCGCTACATCAGCACGGCGTAATTTATTAATTTCCGCAATATCGGCATCAACGTGGATAACTTTCGCTGCCGGAGCAAAACTATCCAATTTACCGGTTACTCTATCGTCAAATCTTGCACCGAGCACCAACAGCAGATCACTCTCCTGTGCCGCATAATTCGCCGCTTTAGTGCCATGCATTCCGATCATTCCCATATAGTAAGGATTATCCGCCGGCAATGCGCCAAGCCCTTTGATAGTCGAAAAACTCGGTATTTGTGTAATTTCAACAAAATGACGTAATTCCGCTACCGCATCAGCCATTCCAACACCGCCGCCGACATAAAGTACCGGACGTTTCGCTTGTTGTAATAGTGTTTTTGCTTGTTCTAATAAAGAAGGTTCAACTGAAGGAGGTTGCGGAACAGGGTAAACAAGGGGTTGGCGTTCTATTTTAGCAAACTGCACATCTTTCGGCACATCGATTAATACCGGACCGGGTCTGCCGCTTTGTGCGATTTGGAACGCTTCCGCCATAACTTCCGGCAATTCATCGATACTCTGCACGATAAAACTATGCTTCGTGCACGCTAATGATAACCCTAAAACATCCGCTTCTTGGAAAGCATCCGTACCGATAAACGGTGAAGCAACTTGCCCGGTGATAGCAACAACCGGAATAGAGTCCATCATCGCATCACCTAAACCGGTGACTAAATTAGTCGCACCCGGGCCGGAAGTGGCGATACAAACACCCACTTTACCGCTGGCACGAGCATAACCGATCGCAGCCATTGCCGCACCTTGCTCATTTCGACAGAGCAGATGATCCAACCCTGAATCATAAATTGCATCATAAACCGGCATAATTGCACCGCCGGGATAACCAAAAATCGTTGTCACTCCGTGTGCTTTTAAACTTTCTGTAATAAATCTTGCACCATTCATTTTTATTTCCTTAAAACGATAAAAAACCCTCGCCTACTGCTGAGGCGAGGGTTCATCTGACCTAAAATCTTATATTGAAAGTTTTATCAGCTGTACCACTCACCTCGTGATGCTAATCACCACGAGGTTAATAATAATGCCAATAAAACGAATAGAATTCATAGTTTCAATATCCAATGTGGGTCTAAGTATGTATGTTGTGTGCTTTTGAGCGTCTTTATTGATACCACATTTTTTATCTGAATCAAATAGTTTTATTAAAAAATTTTTAATTTTTATGATGATCAAAAAATCAACTGCCACATCGGTTTTTTGTTAACATATAGCCTCATTAAAATTCATTACTACTATTTTTTATTTTGCAGATAAGGGGTTTTATGCGCAGTTTACTTCCTTTTCAATTAGTTGCGTCAGATTTAGATGGTACACTTTTAAACGGTCAGCACGTGGTCGGTGATTTCACCATTGATACCTTAAGAAAATTGGAACAAAAACAGGTAGATATTGTGGTCGCCACCGGCAGAAAACACGAAGATGTATTTTCGATTGTTGCGAAAATAGGCATTGAAAATATCCGAATGATCACCTCAAATGGCGCGAGAATTCACGATCTCAGCGGTCGATTACTTTATAAAAATGATTTGCCGACCGATCTTGCTTTGGAAATAATGAATGTTCCGTTCGATAAAAATAAAATTTTTGTCAACTCCTATCAGGACAGCGGTTGGTTCATCGATCGCGAAGTGCCACAAATGGCAAAATATCATCAAGATTCCGGCTTCGGCTATCAGGTTGTCGATTTTCGTCATCACGATGCACAAGGCACCGAAAAAGTCTTTTTTATTGCACGTTGTCAACAGGATTTGCTCGAACTAGAGCAACATCTTCGCCAAACTTACGGCGATCGCACCGAGATTGTTTACGCCTCGCTCAACTGCCTTGAAATTATGAACAAAGGAGTAAGCAAAGGAAACGCCCTTAGAAAAGTATTACACGATTGCCACTACAACAATAGCGCCTGTATCGCTTTCGGCGACGGAATGAATGACGAAACAATGTTGGATTTTGTCGGCAAAGGCTGCATTATGCAAAATGCCAATCCGGCGTTAATCCGTGCTTTGCCGCAACTGGAAATTATCGGGCATCACGCCCACGAAGCGGTAGCGAGCTATCTCCGCGCTACTTTTGGAATTATTTAAAATGTTACCTCTATTTTATATTGCTATTGGCGCCGCTCTTGGCGCCTGTTCTCGCTGGGGATTAAGCAATTTGCTTAATCCTATTTTTCATCAATTCGCCTTTGGCACTTTAGTTGCCAACTATTTAGGTTGTTTTTTAATGGGCATTGCCAGCGGGGCATTACTTAGCTTTCCAACGATTAGCAACGAGTGGCGGCTCTTTTTTATTACCGGTTTTCTCGGCAGTTTAACCACCTTTTCTTCCTTTTCCGGTGAAGTGATCGCTATCTTTTTAGGACAACAGCACTTAACCGCTATCGGTGTTATTTGCTTGCATTTATTGGGTTGTCTGGCGTTTACTCTGCTGGGTATTTTCTTATGGCGACTGCTTTTTGTTGCCTAAACACCATAGTTAAACGTAAAAAATAAGGTGCAGATCAATTTGCACCTTATGTTGGATTCTGTTTGCACTGACTACACGCGTGCCAAAATTTTAAAGGTCAGCGCATAACGATTTTTCGCATCTGCTGCTCGTGTTTCGATAAAATCGGTTTTCCACTGTGCCGGATCAATTTCCGGGAAAAAGGTATCACCTTGCAGCTCGGTATCAATTTCCGTCAGATAAAGCCGATCCGCTTGTGGCAAAGCCTCAGCAAAAAGATGCCCACCACCGATAATCATCACTTCTTTCTCGTCTTGCACCAATGCCAATGCTTGGGATAAATCTGACACCACTTCAATGCCATCTGCGTGAAAACCTTGCCGGGATAACACGATATTTTTGCGATTCGGCAATGCTCTGCCGATCGACTGAAAGGTCTTCCGCCCCATAATCACCGGCTTACCCAATGTATTTTTTTTAAACCACGCTAAATCCGCCGGCAAATGCCAAGGCATTTGATTATCTCGTCCAATGACCCGATTTTTTGTCATCGCTACAATCAAACTCAGCATCATACTTCCTCACGCCGGTTTTACAATATTACTTGGGTAACAACCCAATACTTTGACAAAACTACAGTATGTTTTTAGTTCTTCTAATGCCTGTTGTGTACTTTCCTGATGTAAATTGGCTTCAATTTCCACATAGAACATCTCTTCCCACGGCTTACCGTAAATCGGACGAGATTCCAATTTCGTCATAATGATTTGATGCTTCTTAAACACCAGCAACGCATCCACCAATGCGCCGGCTTGCTGTGTTGTCGACATTAGCAACAACGTTTTCGCATTCACTTGCGGCGACACTTCCACCGGTTTTTTACTGATGACAATAAAACGGGTAATATTGTTGACTTGATTAGCAATGCCGTCCTGCAACACTTGCAAACCATAAAGCTTGCCGCCTTCCGCATTGCCCAATGCCGCCACATTCGCCCGATTAATTTTCGCCACCAACTGCATTGCGTGCGAAGAACTTTCACAATATTTAACGTGTACGCCCTGCAATGAATTGATAAATTGACTGCATTGCTGAATCACTTGTGGATGGCTATATAGCGTGTCAATCTGTGCTAAATCGGTCGGTTGTGAAATCAACACACAATGTTGAATCGGATAAGTCAATTCACCGACCAGATGTAAATCGGTATGCTGCAATAAATCATAGACATCATTGATAGAACCGGAAGTGGTATTTTCCAATGGCAAAACCCCATAATCCGCTTTGCCCTCTTCTACCGCCGCAAACACTTGGCGGAAAGATTCACAACTTAATTCAATCAACTCCTTTTGATAACGCTCGGCATACTGACGTGCTGCCAAATTGGAATAAGAACCCAACATTCCTAAAAAAGCGATATGAATTTGATTATTGCGCTGCTGATTCAGTTTATTCTGCAAATATGCCTGTTGCGTCAACACTGAATCTTCAATAATTTTTTGGAAAACCTCTGTGATATATTGCGGATTTAATTGATAATTTTGGCTATCCGCATAACGAATTAACGCATCCAACAGTTGCTGTTCGCGCTCAATATCACGCAACGGTTTTTTTGTGATCTCTTTACTTCTGACCACATCATAAGCAACCTGATGACGTTCAGCCAATAATCGCAAAATCTCGCGATCCAGCTGGGTAATTTTTTGACGAATTTCGGTTAAATCTAAACTCATATCATCTATCCTTTCTTGGGCAAGCTGTTACTGATTATAAAGAATCTACGCGCTTTAACAACTCATAGCCATCACAATTCCAATAAAAGATTGTGCTAATTTTGCCTATAAAATAAACATTTTTATCCTTTTATAAATCAAAATTAAAAAATGTAATCTTTATATTCTCCATCGGAAAAACATCAGCTATCGTTTATTATTTGTTTTGTTGCATATAAAACACACTTAAAAAGATCATTTTATGATCTATTTGAAACTTTTTTATACGCTTTATTAAATATCCTTATCATCATTCTCAAATAAAATACAACAATAATATTTTAAACTTAACAAATTTATAGGGGCTGAAGTAGATTAGCGTTAAATCTGACACCATTTCCGCAGGATTTTGAGCTGTTGAGATGGTGTCCCATAGTTGAAACGAAACTCACATTCTTTCAAAAAAAGAGGGAAAGATTTTCGATCAATTCCATTATACTTTCTTAGCACACGCTTTGCTTGATTCCAAAAATTCTCTATCCCATTAATGTGATTTCGCCGCTCAGCAAAATGAGTACTGTGGTTAATTCTATAGTGCGTAAACTCACTAACATCTAGCACATCATAGCTAT